>PMKW01000138.1:14599-19176 GCA_003157895.1 Methanoregula sp.
TGCCAGCTGGATGCGGGTGAACATGACCAGCACGGGTTTTGTTATCTGCGCGGTAACCTTCGATGTCGTGGTACCGAGCGGGACTCTCCGGATATAATCCATCTTCCCGTACCGGGACATCATGACCAGCGTCACCTCCTCTTCGTCCGCGACGGCCGCAATCTGGCCGGTCGGGTCACCGAACCGGACCATCATCNNCCCGCAATTTTACGGATAACATGGAGGAGAGTAATCTCAGAGATCCCCCCGATTCCGTTCACGGACTTCAGCGCTTCGTTTGCGGGCCGGGAGAAATCGAGCGGGAAGAGGATACGGGAGAAGAGCGGTCCTTCGGTCTTGTGCGGGTGTGCCGCAAAGAGACCCTGCCCGGGGAACCGCATGATGAGGACATGGGTCCGGCTCCGCGTGAGGACCTCGGTACCGCCATGGCCGAGGAGGGTTTTACTGAGAAGTCCTTTCCGTGCTCCCATGATGATGAGCGAAGGTTTCTCAGCCTCCGCTGTTTTCAGGATCGCCGCGGGAATGTCACATCCGGTATCTTCTCCGGTGATGCATCTCACCGTAATACCCGGATCCCTGATAAGGGCCTGCTGCCGCTGCAACTCTTCGTGTTCACGCCCGGTAAGGCCGCCGCTGCCGGCGATATGAAGCAGGATAATCTCCTTCACGGTGCGGATACTGCCTGCGGATGCTGCCAGTTTATCGGACATTTCCGACAGATCGGTAGGGATAAGGACCTTTTCGAACATCGTATGGCCTTGTTCTTCATGATAGTATGAACCGGCTCTTTCATATGCGTAATGATCGGGACCGGGACTACGGAGGCGGCAGGGCCGGAGAGTGGAGTGAGATGATCACAACCGGCTTTTAACCCCTGCCGGGTATCCTACTTCTCTTTGGGAAAGTGAACCTGGCCGCGTCATCGACATAGAGGTCTTTTATCTCCTCTTCCTCCACGTTCTCAGCCGCAGTCCGTTGATGCATAAGGTCAATCCCAGAAGAACGGTGATGATGCCAAGAATTTCAACAAGGAATACCAGGATACCGGCAGGACTGACAAAAAGGAGAATTGCCAGCACAAGAGAGATGATACCGATCGCCATCCGGCTGTAAAATCCTTCGGGAACGGCATTTTGCCCTTTCATTACGCGTTGTAACAGCATAACCGCACTCGCGATCATCCAGAGAGCAAGAATAACGAGGACAAAGATGACCCACAGGGCGAGCGGCAGGACGAATGCAAAGATCCCTGCACAGAACATACCGACGCCGCCAGGGATACCGACAGCCTGGTATTTCTCCGGTAACCGGGAACTGAAAGGTCTTGCAAGAAAAATGATTGCAAGGCAGATAATTCCCGAGGGAATGATCAGCTCAAACAGGTTCTTGAAAAAATTCATGGGATTGTTCATAATAAAGAGTCCTGCAAGACAGAGAACCAGCCCAAAAACAACCTGCTCCTGCCAGATGAAATGCTGGGTTTTGAGAATATCCGCAGGTTTTTTGATCTCTGTCCTCTTCGTATCCATAACCAGTGTCATGAACGTGTCACTGATCATGAGGAGCAGGGGAGCATCATCCGCCAGGTGCAGGAGGGGATTTGCTTCCGGATCATACCGGTCCAGGTGCACACGCCATTCATTTTTTGTCTCGTGGACATGAAACCGGCCTTTCCGGTAACTTGCAGTGGTGCCCGGGGAGGGGACATTGATCGCTGACGCACGCCACCCGGCATCAGGAGGTTCCGTAACCGTACCTTTCGGTATGACAACCTCCCATACACCATGGTTTAACGGTTCCAGGAAATCATCCAGTTTTGTCAATATCCAATCCCCCGTACGTTCTCTCCCCTGCAATTGCTTCCCGGTCCTCTGATTTCAAGGATCCGGACGCAGGAACCCTGACGAGAGAATATCCAGGACGGTCCTTAATTAGGGTTTCCGGGTCTCAGAACCCGGTCGCGAGCCCTTCGCGGATATCCCGCTTCTTCTCTGCGTTGAGGGTGGCGATATAGTCCTCGTACCGGTGGATCCTTGTAGAGACCGGGAACGGGATGCCGATGGTGGAGATGATGGCTTCGCCCCGGTCAAGGGTCTGGATCTCGATCTCCATCTTCGACAAGTCCTGCTTGGCGCTGCCCATGATGATCTCGCGGTCGCCCCGGTCGCCGAGGCCCATGACCACGAACGTGTTGATCTGGGCGAGCACCTTCTGGTCGATATTCTTGGGCTGCTGGGTAATAACACAGAGACCGACACCGAACTTGCGGCCCTCCATGGCGCACTCGCGGAAGATCTGGGTGGAGGAGCCGCCGCTCGCAAGAACCCTTTGCGCTTCCTCAATTGCGATGAGAACCTGGTGGCTGGATTCCTGCCGTTCATCTATGCCGAAGCCCTGTGCATCTGAGCGGTGCTTTGCCATGATCATCCGGGTGATGATCGAGAGGACAAAAAGCTCGCTCCGCTCTCCCATGTTCGGGATGTCGATGAGGACCACACGGTTCTCGTGCAGGTTCCTGATAATCTCCTGCACGGTCGAGGTCTGCGGCCGGAAGAAGGCCTTGTTGTTGTTGATCAGGTTCTCGATATGTCCCTTGAGTACCCGTACCGGTCCTGACATGGAGTTCCGGATCTTCCACGCAAGGCTCCCCTCGGCTACGCGGGCGGCAACGGGATCCTTGACCGGGAACATCTCGGGATCAACGGACAGGAAGAAGTCGATAACCTCCTTCCCGTCCGTGCGGGAGAATGCCTCAATGATCTCAAACTGCGCTGCCGAGAGATCGTAGAGGATCGAGAGATCGCTCACCCTGAAATCATCGTACTCCAGCCAGAGCCGGTTCATGGCGTATTTTTTCCGGTCGGCTTCGCCCCGTATCGTGAAGATGGCAAGCCCGTCCTTCCCGTTCGTGTAGTGGACGAGGCCCTTCGTGGGATCGCCCGTGGACGATTTGCCGCCGCTCACGTACTCGCCGTGCGGGTCCACGATCAGGAGACCGAACTTCTGCACCTTCATGCACGAGGCGCAGAAGGTCTTCATGAAATTGGACTTGCCCATGCCGGTGGTCGCGAATATGCCCATGTGCTGTGGGAGGACCTTTGCCGGGATCCGTACTGCAACGTCTTTTATCACGTCCTGGCCGCTCCGCATCAGGCCGACCTCGATCTCGCCCATCTGCCCGGTTAGGAAGCGGAAGTCTTCCGCTGTCGGGTCTTCCACGGTGGAGAACTTGGAGGGAATGGTGCGGGCCTTGTGGAATGTCCCGTTGCTGTCAACAAAACCGAGCGGCACGGCATCGACCGTGATGAAAACATCTTCTCCTAAACCGTAGAACTGCTCGGCATACGCCCGGGTGTCCCACTTCGGGTCAGCAAAATTGGAGTCATGCGAGAGATCGGTGATCTTGGCAAAGAAGGTCGAGCCCTTGGTTTTGTCGACAACTTTCTTGATATCGCCGATATAGAGTGTCTCGCTGTGGGGGGCGATGAAGCGGTAGGAGAGGACGCTCCTGCCGATGAGCCGGTACTTCGATGCATCGGTCGTTTCAGTATCGCGCAAATTCATCATGGTAATCTTTAAACAGGATCTCATAGGTCTGCCGATCGATGCCGGCTTCTGCAAGTCGTCCGAGCAGGTCGCCTCTGACCTGCTCCACGATCTCTTCCGTGAGGGCAACGGTACGGTGGGCATCAAAGAGCGGATAAGGGTAGCCCGGGATACGGCCGTCCGCGGAGCAGCCCGCGAGCCGGTCCATGATCTCGTTCGCATTCGTTGTGCCCACGGGAATCTCGATCTTGAGCGGGCCTTTCGAACGCGGGTGGAGGCATGCTATGTACATCCCGCCGTGCTGCCACTGGGAGAAGGCCGCATGGTCGAGGATTGCCGGATCGATCCTGATCCACCACGGGGTTTTGATTGCCTGGGCCTGTGCAAACCCGAAGACTGCCGGGAGGAGCGGGTGGCCCCCGCCCCAGGTCGCAGTCGATCGCTTGGAGATCCCGGCAAGGCCGATCTCCTTCTCTTTGCAGGCAAGGGCAATGCGGATGAGGACCGGGTTGTGGCTCTCGTGCGAGACCCGTAAGGGTCCGTCCCGCAGGAGGAGGGCCCCGGTACCGAGCTCCTTTGCCATCGTTTCCGTGACCCAGTACTCGACNNGTGTCCCGGAGAATGCCGGCAGCCCGCGTGATGTCTTCGTTTTGTAATGGCTTTCCCGGCGGGTGGCCGAAGCAGTCAGCGTACAGGACCGGGAAGTCCTGGTTCTCTTCTTCGGGGCCGATAATGGCAAAAGTCATGGGTGTGACCGATCGCCGGCTCCGTTTCATATCGATGAAGGTGGTCTGGGCAGCCCGGACCACGGCAAGCGCAAGGCTGCCGGACTCTAAGAGCATCACGTTGCTGCCGTCAACTGCGCAGACTTCGCCGCACGGGGCCGGGTTACAGGGGATAAAATCGGACGGCTTTATGCTGCAGGTCTTCTGGAATTTTTCCACAAGGTTTGCCGGGATCGTTGCCCGGATACGGCCCGCTGCCTTCTTCACTGCACCGGAATACTCGTCAGTCATTTGCGCAGCAATATA
>PMKW01000186.1 GCA_003157895.1 Methanoregula sp.
GCAGGTATTGCTTTATCCCCGGCCAGCACGACATCGCCAATGATAGCCTCGGGTACACCCACTTGTGTCTGGTTGATGTTATGGAATAATACCTTGGCAAGTGCGCTGTTATTGTCATTATGCCACTCTTCAAGGATCTGAAAATTGACATCCGGGTATTTCTGAGCCAGGGACTGGACAAACGGCGTCACGTTATGGCAGTGCGGGCACTCTGCGCCGTAAAAGTAATAGACCGTTACGGGATTGGATACCGTTCCCTGTGCGGGAGCGGACTTGGATATATTCAAAAGATGGATCCCAAAAAATATGGCGCATCCCAGAACCACGATAGCAAGCACGACGACAGCAATGCGTATTTTTTTATCTGGTCGGTTACCCGGCGGGGTATCCGGCCGTTTTTCCGGTTTTTTATCCTTTTTTCTCTCCATGGTAAAATGTCACTCCCGGTTACCTGTGTCCTGTACCTAAGTACCCGCATCGGTAATAAAACCGTTATTTGAGGGAGAGCATCGTTCCTACGCCATCCCTCGTGAAGAGTTCGAGGATAAGGTTATGCTCGACATTCCCGTTGATGATGTGGGCAAACGAGACACCGTTCTCCACCGCTCTCATGACCGAACGCACCTTCGGGATCATTCCCTCACTAATTGCACCGGACTTCAGCAGATTGTTTGCTTCATCGATCGTGAGTTTCCGGAACACCTTCGTCCTTTCCTTGTCCATTACACCGTCAACATCGGTCATATTGACCAGCTTGTAAGCCCTGACGGCTATTGCAATATCCCCCGCTGCAGTATCGGCATTGATATTCAGGCTCCCGCCATATCGATCGATCGCAATAGGTGATATTACCGGTATGTAGTCCTTATCAAGGAGTGTGTTCAGGATCGTGGGATCGATCCATTCAATCTCGCCGACATGCCCGAGGTCGACCTCTTTCTGCACGCCGCCCACGTCTACTTTCTGGAGCTCCATCTTCTTTGCGATGATCAGGTTCCCGTCGCTGCCGGAGAGACCGACCCCCCGTGCCCCGCATTTTGCAATCAGAGAGACGATGCCCTTGTTGATCTTCCCGACAAGCACCATCTGGGCGATCTCAAGAGTCTCCTGATCGGTAACACGGAGCCCCCCTACAAAGACCGATTCCTTGCCCATCTGTTTCATCTTCTCGGAAATCTCGGGACCGCCCCCGTGGACAAGCACGACCCGGATCCCAACATAGTGGAGGAGCACTGCGTCCCGGATGGCATTTTCGAGAACAACGGGGTCCACCATCGCGTGGCCGCCAAGCTTGATCACGATCGTCTTGCCATGGAACTGCTGGATATACGGCAGTGCCTCCATCAGGACATCTTCGCGCTTCATTATGTGGTGTACCTCCCGTTGATCTCCACGTACCGCTCGGTAAGGTCGCAGCCCCATGCGGTCGCGTCGGCTTTCCCGGTGGCAAGGTCGAGGACGAAGATCACCTTTTTCCCGTGCATTGCCTTCTTGGCCGCATCGAGATTGGCGATGATCTCGCCGGATTTTACCAGCGGGAACTTGTTGCTGCCGTCACTGATCCAGAGCGAAACCGTATCCGGGTCGAACTTCACGCCGGCGCGCCCGGCTGCTGCCACAACGCGGCCCCAGTTCGGGTCCTCACCGTACACGGCGGTCTTCACGAGCGGGGACTCGACGACGGTCCGGGCCACCTTCTCCGCATCGTTCTCCTTCCTTGCGCCCGTAACAGTGACCTGAAGCAGCTTTGTTGCCCCTTCGCCGTCTTTTGCAATCTGCTCTGCAAGAGAGCGGCAGCACTCTTCGAGTGCCAGGGAAAATTCTGCGGTTTTGACTTTTCCGGCCTCGCCGGTGGCGGTGCAGAGTGCGATATCGTTCGTGCTTGTATCCCCGTCAACCACCACGCGGTTGAACGATCGCCGGGCTGCCTGCTTCAGAGCATCTGAGAGCGGTTTTGCGCTGATCTCCGCATCGGTGTAGATGAATGCGAGCATCGTCCCCATATTTGGGGCAATCATGCCACTGCCCTTGGTGATTCCCCCGACAGAAAACCCTTCTCTCTGCACGAGCGCGTGCTTGGGGATGGTGTCCGTGGTCATGATGGCCTTTGCTGCATGCTCCTCTGCTTCCGGGGTGTGGGTGAGTTTTGGCGCAATGGCCTCGCACTGCCTTTTTATAAGGGGGAGATCGAGATACCGGCCGATGACGCCGGTGCTTGCAACACCCACATTCAGGGGTTTTACACCAAGCGCCGATCCGGCATACTCCGTCATGGCAACCGCATCGGCATATCCCCGCTTACCCGTATATGCGTTCGCGCACCCGCTGTTGACGATGACGGCTTCCAGTTTTCCGCCTTTGATCTGTTTTCGCATCAGCTCAATCGGTGCGGCCTTCACAAGGTTCTCCGTGAACACCCCGGCTGCCGTACCGTGGGCTTCGATGAGCGCAAGGCCGAACTTTCCCTCCTTCATCCCCCATGCTTTGACACCAGGGACTGCACAGATACTTTTGAATGACATTTATTCACCAGCTTCCGCGTTGCCCGAATATGCTGAACCGATAGCACTGATGATATCCGCACGCGTNNGTCCATCTCTTCCGTTGCCGTGACCACCCGGTGGGTCATCACCTTTTTTGCCGGCATATCGCCAATGTTGGTCAGGGCGTGCTTGGTCTTCTCCCAGTTGATGTACTCCCGTATAGGCACCTCGATAATCTCGAAGGGTGACGGGAGCCAGAGGTCGTCCGAGATCCGCTCGGTCTCGAGAAGGGAGATGAGATCGGATTCCGTGATGATGCCGACAAGCTCCTTTCCTTCCATGACCGGAAGCCCGCCAATATGGTGCTTCCGGAACAAGGTCACAACCTGCCGGAGGGAGGTTTCCGCAGTGCAGACTACCGGATCTTTTGTCATCGCTTCCTGTACAAGCATATTTCCTCCCTGCATCCTATGGCAGCATACCTGCACCGGTAAGCCCGTCGTTCTCTTTCAATCCGCACATCAGGTTCATGTTCTGGATGGCCTGACCGCTGGCACCCTTGACAAGGTTGTCTATGGCGGAGATGGCGACTACCCGGTATCCTTCGCTCTCCACCATAAGGTCGCAGAAGTTGCTCCCGCGAACCGCGGCAAGGATCGGCTTCTGGTACCGGACGAAATACTCGCCCTTGTAGAAGTCGCGGTAGATCTTCTCTACCACCTCCTGCTCCATGGGCTCGTTCAGCAGGATGTGTGCCGTGGTCAGGATGCCCCGGTTGACGGGGACAAGGTGGGGAGTGAAGTAGACCTTTGCCTTAGACCCGAGGGTTGCGAGCTCCTGCTTCATCTCGGCAAGGTGGCGGTGAGTCGTCCACTTGTAAGGCCCTACATTGTCCCCCACATTCGGGTAATGGGTGGTTGCCGAAGGGTTGTCGCCCGCTCCGCTGACGCCGGTCTTGGAGTCGAATATCACCGTATGGGCATATTTGGCGAGGGGGGCTGCCGCAAGGGTGGCTCCGGTCGGGAAACAGCCGGGGTTTGATACGAACTTCGCGCCGATGCACTCCTTACGGTGGAGTTCGACAAGGCCGTAGGGAGCAGGGAAATAATCCGAATGGGTAACGCCATACACTTTTTCGTACACATCCTTAGGAAGCCGGTAATCGGCGCTGAGATCCACAACCTTGATCCCGCGGGACAGCAGTTTGCCAGCGTAGGTCATTGCCGCCGTGTGCGGGACCGCAAGAAATGCTACATCCGCATCAATGGCATCGGTTGCCGGATTCTCGAATTTGAGATCCGTGAAACCTTTCAGGTGCGGATGGATCTGGTCAAGGGGGGTACCTGCAAGTTTCCGTGACGT
>PMKW01000063.1 GCA_003157895.1 Methanoregula sp.
GATACCGGTTCATTCCAAAAAACGAGTATATTCAATCGTGTATTGATTGTCACCCGATATAGGTCAGTTCTTCGTCTTTTCCCTTCCCGTCTTCTACCATGCTCTCGATGACCTTCTCCATCTCGGCAGCACGGTCATTGAGATTCGTGGGATCAACCGGCACACCGGACAGCTTCGAGAGGACTGCAAGCACGCTTGCTGCTGCCATCGGGTCCACAATATACCCGCTCGTCTCACCCATGAGGCAGACCGCATCGATACCCCGCTGGGCAGAGAGCCCGAGCATGAGCCCGGCTGCTCCGATGATCCCGCCACCCGGCTCGTCGCGGGTGAAGGTAACGCCCGCAGCCTCGATCTCCCCGCGGAGTTCCGCNNCGGTTGATCGCACCCAGTACCCGGGGCTCGTTCACCAAGTGGCCGACGCCGAAACCGCCGAGTGTGTAGATGCGTTTGACGTGAAGTTCCTCGGCGATCCCACAGTACTGGTCGGCAAGGATATAGTGCCCCTCATTGGATGTGCTCTGGTGGTCACCGACAAGGAAAAGAATATCCTTTTCCCCGGCGGGGTACAGGAAGAGCTCGTTTCTTGCGAGCCGTGCAAGCCCGTTCTCGTCGAGGATGACCTGCGGGGGGAAATAGATGGAATGGATCTCGCCGATCTTCTCAGCGCCGAGCTGGTGGATCATATACTCGGCCACGAGTTTTCCTACCTGACCGATACCGGGAAGCCCCTCGATCAGAATAGGATCTTTCGGCTGCAAATCCTTAAAACTCTCAAGATACCGGACCGTGATTTCCTCAATCATGTTTTGATAANNAAAGCGTGCGGGGTGGGCGACCGCTGTGGACCCGCCACAGACCGGGCAGGTTGAAGAAAGGGTGTAGGTATTGTCTGCCGTGCAGCGACGGATATGCCCGCTCATTGGCTCTTCCCGGACTTCGGTTTCTTGACGAGCTTACCCTCGCCGCCGGACTTTTCCATAACAGCAATGGCTGCACCCGCCGCTTTCTCGATCGCCTTTTCCGCCTTCTTGTAATCCGGTGCGGTCACCTTGATCCGGTAGGAAGGCGCACCAAGGTAGAGCAGCTCGATATCGATACCGGAACCCTTCTGCTCGGCGCCGGCTTTCTTAAGGGCATTCTTGATGATCGAGATGCCGTCAGGTTCCGTTGAGGTCAGGATCAGGTGGCCGGTGACTTCAACGCTCGGTACCTTGACACTCTCCTGCGCAACTTTCAGGAGGGTCTCAGAAACTTTCCGGGAAAGACCGAGTTTTTTTAACGTGGTCTCGGAGTCGATGACAAGGTCTTCAAAGACCGGGTAAAACGCCCCGTATTTCTTAAAGAGGAGATCCTCGATCTCGATAAGGGGAGTACCGGTCTCTTCAGCAACGAACCCAAGCCATTTTTTTGCCTTGGATTCGTTCTTCCACTCGCGGATCTTTTCCCTCCGCTGGTGCTCGTTGACATCCTTTAAGGAAAGATCGATATGGCCACGGCTCCGGTCAACGTTAAGGACCTTGCAGACGATCTTCTGGCCCTCGCGGATGTGGTCACGGATATACTTGATCCAGCCGGTAGCAATTTCAGAGATGGGGATAAGCCCCTGGCGGCCACCATATTCATCCAGCGAGACGAAGGCAACAAAGTCCTTGACGTTCTCTACGGTGCAGACAACCAGTTCCGCTTCCTGGGGCCACTCTCTGTCTTGCATGGCAGGTATCACTTGAGCTCTTGGACGATCTCGGCCTTTAAAATGGCCTTGCCGCCGGTGGGGGTTGCAAGGTCGTGCCCGCAGACCACGCACTTGACTGTCGTGCTCGCCTTCTCAAAGACCGTCTGCTCGTTCTCGCAGTCCGGGCACTTTACCTTGTAGAATTTACTCCGGTTTTCCCGTATTGTGCTTACCATAACGCTCTTACTCCGTCAGTTCAAACTTTGCGACACGGTAACCCTTGCGCAGGTGTGCCTTCTTGCAGGTGACACAGCGGTACCGGACATTGATCTTCTTCGTCGGCTTGTCGCCGCCGGGCACTTTNNTGCCCCTGCGGGCTTTCTGGCGGTCAATCCAGTGGAGGCCCGTGGTCTTTCCCTTCTTGACCTTCTCGACCTCATGTACCGTATGAACCCTGCAGAAAGGGCAGTACGTGGTAAATTTTGCTGGCATTTTCATGAAATTTTCACCGATAATCCTGATTGCGAATACCTACATTATTTGCAGAGATTGATATTTAAGACTATGTTGCGCTCGGACAGGACCGCAGCATTCCGCTCGGGAAGCGTCACTATATCTCCCTTTGCAAGGGTATAAATCCTCCCGTCAACGCCCATGAACGAATCCATGTCCTCGAGCACATGGACGAGGACGCAGGGATGGGATATCGGATTTCCGGGTATTTGCGGCGCACCTTCCCCCTCATCCTGCCCCTCATCTTCCAGAGGTTCTGGTTCTGGTCCCGGGGAGCCGGCATCAGCAGCGGGAACGGCATGACGGGGAGCGTTCAGGGTATGCGGGATATTCAGCAACAGGATTTTCTGGCATTGTTCGATGCTCGCCGTCATCTGCTCGAACATCTCCTTCTCCGCCGGGATCATCCGTCTGACCTCCTCGCGATCGTAATAGTTCCCTTCCGCATGCATGATCGTCAGCGCGAGGATCTTGCGGGAACGGATCGCAAACAGGTCCTGGATCGTCTCCCGTATCGACAGCGTCTCGTCAATAAGGGCGCGGGCTTCGCCGGAGAATGGATCTTCGATGGCATAGACCTTCTTGGTGATGGTGGCCAGTTCTGCATGCCCTTTTTCAAAAATGTCCGGTGCAATCGCCGTGAGACGGCCCGTCTCCCGCTCCGATAACAGGATGCTGCGCAGGTCGTCAAGCTTCATTCTCATGCTCCAGGCTTCAGGCTATTTCCGCCATGCCACGGCAGCAGAGGAACACTGCCACCGCTTCCGGTACTGTAATGATACCTTTTTGGAGTTCATAAGTACTTCCGAGCATCGGCATCTTCAAGGGGAACTTCTGGTCCACCTTCACATCGCGGGTGCCGAACACGACGGCATCGGTGAGCGGATCGAAGTCATGCAGGTCGCGGAGCTCGAGCGGCTGGACCCGCATCCCGCTCCCGCCGTGCAGGGACGTGGGCATCCGGATCAGGCGCTTGGTATCGGTCGTGACCGGTTCGTCGGCAAGGGCTGCCCGGGAGAGGAGCCGTACTCTGAACTCGCTTTCCTGCCGGCCGGCAATGATGCCGAGGACGCGGTTCTTCAGGATCATCCCCGTGGGCCGGTGTTCAATATCGCTGATGATCTCGTCGCGTTTTTTTAAAAACAAGGCTGCGGACTCCTTTCCTACCCCCTCCATCGCAGTCAGGTGGGCCATCGCCTCTTCTTCCGGCAGGCTCCCGATCCACCGGAGGTACTCGATGAGCGCTTCACGGTACCGCTGCTGCCAGCCGGGCGAGGGAACGGTTTTTCCGGTCAGCATGGATACGGGGTCGATGCCGATCCCGCAGACATAGTCGATCAGCTCCCGGCGCTCGGCGCTCCCCCATGAGCGGAACGCGATGTCCCGGACATGGACATGGTACCCGCGCCCGCCGGAGAAGACGAGCGCGATTGACTTTTTGTCCATGCCGAACTCTTCTGTCAGCATGGCGATGAGTTTCTCTGTTTCCACTTTCACGCGAGCAAGCATCTGGTCGTACGGGCCCCGCACGATATGGTCGGCGTCGAGATCGAAGATCAGGTCAGCCCCGCTCCATCCCTTGTCTGCCATGGTCCCGGCATCCGGCTTCTCGTAATAGGCCGTCGAGTAATAGGTGTGCTGCGGGACGATGCTAGTGATGTAGCTTTCCATCTCGCCCCGATCGGAGAACCCGATATGCCGCCGCATGCGCATCTCGGCCGAACCGGGGTTGAAGAGGACAAAACCCCACTCCCGCTGCCCGAGAGAGGGGGGCGGGACGAGCACGGTCTTTTTGTAGTATTCGCAGAACCGCTGCCGGAGGAATTCTGTTGTTGCCGGGTTCATGACAACTCCTTGATCATATAGGGACCTCTCCGTTCATAGCCCTGCCGCCGGTAATAGGGCCGCACGCCGATCCCGCTCATGATTGCAAGGTTCCGGAACCCTGCGCTGCGTGCTATCTCCTCGGCATGGATAAGGAGATCCTTCCCATAATTCCGGTGCTGCCATTCCTCGGACCCGGCATCCTTTCCCACCGGCACAAGGCTCCCGTAGACATGGAGCTCCCGCAGGAGCGCCGCCGATTCGAGTTCCGGCCGGTACATCAGGGAAGGAAAGCGGAGCCGGGCAAAGCCGATGAGGGAGTCGTCCGAGACTGCTGATATGAAATGCTCCACGCCTCCGCAGGCATCGTACTCCAGCACCTGTATTGCCGGTTCGGTAAGCGACGGGAGCCGGCCGATCTCCCGGCAGCGGATGCACCGACAGCGTTTCCCGGACTCCTTAAGCCGGTTCTGTGCCAGCTGCCGGAAGTTGGAGTGCTTCGAGCCGGCAACGATCAGCTTTGCGGGGATATCGCGCTGGATCCGCTGGAGCCTTACGTACTCGGGGATGAGGGATTTGGCGTAAGCGATGAGATCGACCAGTTCGTCTTCGGCATACGGGGAATACTTCCCCTCCTTCCAGAGTTTCTCGATCTCGGAACCGGGAGTAACGAGCGTGGGGTAGATCTTGAGGAAGTCCGGCCGGAAACGGGAATCAGCAAAGATGGTTTCGAACATCTTCCGGTCGGATTCCAGATCCGACCCGGGCAGGTTGGGCATCATGTGGAACCCGACTTTCATGCCTGCATCGCGGAGGAGGGTGTTTGCTTCCACGGCGTCCGCGACCATGCAGCCCCGCCGGTTGTACTGCAGGATCTTGTCGGTGACGTGCTGCACGCCAAGTTCCACCTTGGTCACGCCGTACTCCAGCATCCGGTCGATGTGCTCTTTTCTGCACCAGTCCGGGCGGGTCTCGAAGGTGATCGCCACGCACCGGATGGCGGAGGTCTCATTGGCATCCTCAATGTCGCAGATATCCGGGGCCTCTGCTGCCGGCTTTCCGTCAGGATAGGTATTCATCGCCTCGATGCACCGGGCGAGGAACGCCTGCTGGTACTCCACCGGGCGGGCGGTCATGGTCCCCCCCATAACGATCAGTTCCACCTTCTCCACCCGGTGCCCGAGAGTCTCGAACTGCGAAAGCCTGGCCTGCACCTGCCGGAACGGGTCGAAGTCGTGCTCGCGGGCCCTTTTCGCCGCCGGCTCCTCGCCCGTATAGCTCTGCGGGGAATGGAATGGATGGTCAGGCCCGCCCGGGCAGGGCAGGCACTTGCCATGCGGGCAGGGATACGGGGAAGTCATCACGGCAACAGGAGCAACCCCGGAGAGCGTCCGCGATGGCTTGACCATCAGGATCCTGCGGAGGATCTCATGCTCTTCCGGCAGGGCAGCGGCCAATATGGCAGAGTTTTTCGGGACAACGGGAAGACCGTACTTCCGGCAGACCGCGATCTTGGCCGAGCTGATGGTTGCTTCGTCGCCTGGGGGAAGGGTGAGGATCCGGGAGATGATCTCCCGGTACACTTGCACCTCATCCATGGCAGGTTAATGTTCGGCTGCAACTTTCTGNNTACTTCTTGATGTGAATCATCAGCATGTGGAGATGGAGTAACTCTTCCTTTTGCACACTATCACCTTTTCCAAAAGGATTCTATTTTTTGTTGTGCACATATACCTTATTGGTGAGGTTTATATCAGGTACGATGCGGCACGTGGGATCGCTGGTTGCGCTTGCAATGGGGGACGCACTGGGTGCGCCTTTGGAAGGATCTCGACAGCCTGAAGTCTGGTTGACAGAATACCGCCCCGGGGGCCGCCATTCCAGAAAAAAAGGTGAATTTACCGACGACACTCTGCAGGCAATTGCGGTCGCGGAATCGCTGGTTGCATGCAGGGGCTTTTGTGAAAAAGACCTTGTAGACAAATTATCTGTCAGCTATATTCAAAAACCGGAATGGTTTGGTCCTACATCAACTTTGTTCTTTGATCTTGTGCGATCCGGGACCGTGCCGCACCATGCCGCACTGCTCGTACATAAGAAAAACCATGGCAGCCGGACGAACGGGAGCGTTATGCGGGGGTTCCCGCTCGGGATCTTCTATCCCGCCCCGGAAGTATACGAAGTCAGCTTAACCTGTTCCCGGCTCACGCACTATGACCCGGTCGGGGGTCACTGCTCCGCGTTCCTGAACGTGATGGTGAGCGACATGTGCCGGGGGTCGTTACGGGCTGTCGCGTTCCGGCATGCACGTTCGCTCTGTACAAATGATGAGGTACATGCGGTGCTGGGAAGCTATGACCACTATGATCCGGATCCTTCCTTAGATAGTGTGCTTTGTTCGCATGCGGCACTCTATTCATTCATGCATGCAAAGTCTGCCGAAATGGCCATCCTCTCCGCGGTCAATCTCGGCGGGGATGCGGATACGGTGGGTGCATGTACCGGGGCACTGGCAGGGGCATGCTGGGGGCTTGATGCTCTGCCGGAGCGGTGGCGGAACGGGTTGGAGCGGTACGACGAGCTGGTGCAGCTGGCTCTGCAACTCTGGTCGATAAAAGAAGATGCGAAAGTCAGAGGACCCCTTACGCCGGCCGGATCTCCACCAGCTTCAGCGACCGGCCCTTATCGCAGATATCCGACGCATTGCCGATAACATCGGTGACAACGTACTTTTCTCCCTCAACCACCCCTTCCGGCCTGCAGAGCGAAAAACTCCGGCAGTCGCTCTTGTTGCAGGAGATCTCGGGCCTGATCCTGGAGTTGACGATCGCCATCTCGGGGGTTATGAGCATGGTGATCGGGGCATCCGTCACCTCGACCGCGGTCGCCCCGTTGAAGTGCACGGCACACTCGTGGTGCGTTGTCCGGACCGTGACGATGCGGTACTTCCTCCCTTTCTGGAGGTTGTTGCAGGCCTTCTTCACCTTGCAGGCATCGCAGGCAGCGACCTCTCCCTCATAGATGAATTCTGTGCCCGGCTTTGCGAGCACGGTGCCGACCAGCGTGACCTTCGTCTTTATGTCTGCCATGAACCTTACTCCTCATACAGCATGTGCACGAGTTTCTCTGCAGATTCTTTTGTCAGTCCCATATCGAATATGGTAAAGCGCTCGGGACGGATAGTCTTTGCCATCAGGAGTGCTTCGACCGCAACGGCATCATCGATCCCGACATCCGCGGGAGTCACCGGTGCCCCGATGGTTTTTAAAGACGAGCGGATGCCCCGCCAGTCGCCGCCGTGGAGGTACATCGAGATGATCGTCCCGATCCCGCAGCTCTCCCCGTGGAGTGCCTTGCCGGGCGCGAGCCGGTCCAGCGCATGGGAGAACTTGTGCTCCCCGCCGCTTGCCGGCCGGGACGAACCGGCGATGCTCATCGCAACCCCGCTCGATACCAGGGCCTTCACGACCAGCCATGCCGACTCCTCCTGGTGCGGTCTGATCAGGTGGGCGTCCTTCACCAGGATCTCGGCGGTCATCTTCGAGAGGGTAATCGCATATTCGCTGATAGGTTCGCCTTTCACCCGGTGGGCGAGCTCCCAGTCGAGGATTGCCGTATAATTGGAGATAACATCCGCACAGCCGGCCGCGAGAAGACGGTGTGGGGCGGAGGCGATGATCCCGGTATCGGCAACGATCGCAACCGGGGGCTGGGCTTCGAGCGAGGAATGGCCCGCTTCCGTGGCAACCGAGGCACGGGCGGAGGCGATCCCGTCGTGCGACGCTGCCGTGGGGACCGATATGAACGGGAGGTCGAGGTTGAACGAGACGATCTTCGCGGTATCGATCACCCGCCCGCCCCCGACACCGATCAGGAAGTCCGCACCTTTTGCGGCCTTCTCGGCCTTCTTGATGACCGGTGCGGTGATCTCTTCGGCAAGGAAGGGTTTTACCTTATAATCGTCCGAAAGGATCTTCATTACGGTATTGCCGGCCAGCTTCATGGTCCCCCTGCCGGAGACGAGGAGCGCAGACGAACCGAGCTTGAGATCTTTGCATACCGCCGGCAACTGCCAGAGCACGTCATGGCCGATCACGACATCGCGGGGGAGCTGCATCCATTTGGACTTGTCAAAGAGCCGGGGTTTCAGTAATTTTATTGCATCTGCGCTCATTGTGATCATGGATGATTAGTGATTTCTTCTACAAATATTACATCGATCCCATACGATACGAACAGCCCTATAATGCGGTCGAGACAATCACGTACGCCCTCATCCTCATAGCTGCGCTCTACCTCATCTATCGCTGGTTCAACAGTTCGAACTTCAGAGTCGATGGACGGTTCGTGCTCGCCACCATCCCTTACGTGATCTTCGGGGGTGTCCTCAGGGTAGTCCAGGACACCCACATGATCCAGTCCGACGCCCAGTTTGCGATAGTCACACCGTTCATCTACTTTGTTATCTTTGCCTACACGTTTGGCATCCTCCTCTTCTCCCGATACCTGGAGAGGCAGCATATTGTCGATGATTACCTGAAGGTCTATGCAGGTGCCGGTATCTTTTCGACATTTATTGCCGCCCTCATCCTGCTTGCCTGGAGCCAGACGCATAACGGCGTCGACCTCTTCATTCTGGGGATCATCGTGCTCATGGCAGTCACCGCCACGCTCATCGTATGGGCTGTCATGCGGTACGTGCTCTCGTGGACGTATGTTTCCTACCCGCTTTACCTCACCCTCCTCTTCGGCCAGCTGCTGGACGCCAGTGCGACCAGCTATGGCATCGACTTCCACCCCCATGTCACCTATGTCGAGCAGCACGTGGTCGGTTCCGCCCTCATCAACCTGACCGGCACGGCCTTTGTCATGTATCCCTTAAAACTCATCGTGCTGTTCCCGGCCATTTACGTGATGCAGATGTACCGGAAAGAGGCGAACCCCACGTTTTGGCACCTCGTGCTGCTCGCGATGATCGTTGTCGGGTTTGCACCGGGGGTACGGGACATGATCCGGATGGTACTGTATGTCTGATTCCCAGCTTGCGAATGCCATCACCATCACGCTCCTCCTTTTTCTTGCCACCGTGATGATTGGCTGGGTCGGATCGGCACAGAACCCTTCCATTGGAGAGGAACTCATCAAACTCTTCGACAAAGAGGTTGCCAGCCAGATGGACGGAAAGAACCCTTTTGATATGTGCGTTAAGATCTTTTTCAACAACCTCGAGGCATGCATCCTGCTCTTTTTAGGCGGTGCAACCTTCGGGATCATCACGATCTTCATCATGAGCCTGAACGGGATCGTGATCGGTGCCATCATCGAGATCGTCCATACGGACCACACCCCCCTTTTTGTTGCCGCCGCCATCCTCCCGCACGGCATCTTCGAGATCCCGGCCTTCATCCTTTCCGGGGCCATCGGGATCCTCCTTGCCCAGTCGTTGATCGCGGAGTGGTATGGCAAAGGGGATGCGGCGGCGGATGCCCGCCGGTTCGGCCGGTTGTTCATCCTGTACGTCCTGCCGCTGCTCGTCATCGCCGCGTATGTCGAGGCTTTTATAACGCCGGTTGTCATACATTTAGTAGCTTAAGAGGACCCCCATGGACGACGAAAACGGCACCCTGCCGCCCAAGCAGGACTTTTCGGGATGGTATAACGATATTCTCTGGCGGGCCGAGATCATGGATGTCCGCTACCCGGTCAAGGGGCTCTATGTCTGGTACCCGTACGGGTTTGCGATCCGCAAGTTCGTATATACCCGGCTCCGCGATCTCCTCGACCGGGATCACCAGGAGACGCTCTTCCCGCTCCTCATTCCCGAACAGGAGTTCATGAAGGAGGCCGAGCACATCAGGGGATTCGAGGACGAGGTTTACTGGGTGACGCATGGCGGGATGACGCCGCTTGACGTGAAACTCGCCCTTCGTCCCACGAGCGAGACTGCAATCTACCCGATCTATGCGCTCTGGCTCCGCTCGCACGCCGACCTGCCGATGAAGTACTACCAGATTGTGAACACTTTCCGGTACGAGACCAAGCAGACCCGGCCGATGATCCGGGCGCGGGAGATCACTTCCTTCATGGAGTCCCACACGGTCCATGCAACGTGGGACGAGGCGGAGGCTCAGGTGGAATACGAACTCGGGCTTACGAAAGAGTTCTACGACGGGCTCTGCATCCCGATCACCATCTCGAAGCGCCCGGACTGGGACAAGTTCCCGGGCGCCGACTACACGATTGCGGTAGACGCGATCATGCCGGGCGGAAGGACCCTCCAGTGCGGCACGGTCCACCACCTCGGTACACACTTCTCGAAGACTTTTTCCATCACGTACGAAGACAAGGACGGGAACCAGCAGCTGGCAAACCAGACCTGTTACGGGATCTCGGAGCGGTGCATCGCTGCGCTCCTTAGCATGCACGGCGATGACAAGGGGCTTATCCTCCCGCCGGCCATTGCACCGGTCCAGGCGGTCATTGTCCCGATCACGATTGGGAAGCGGCATGAGGACGTGCTCGCGGCTGCACAGAAACTGGAAGCCGACTTAAAAGCCGCCGGCTTGCGGGTAAAGATGGATACCCGTGACATGCGGCCCGGGGCAAAGTACTACTGGTGGGAGCTCCGGGGCGTGCCGCTCCGGCTCGAACTGGGCCCGAGAGACCTCGATGGCGGCAACGTGATGGCTGTCAGGCGTACGGGCGAAAAGAGCCAGATCAGGCTTGCAACTGTGTGCGATGGCGTGACTAAGGTACTTGCTGAAATTACGGAATCGATCCGGGCAAAAGCCGAGGAGCACACGAAGTCGCACCTCTGCTCCGTAGACTCGATGGACACCCTGAACGCTGCCCTCAACAACGGTAAGGTCGCGGTCGTTCACTGGTGCCAGAAGCGGGAATGTGGGAACGCAATCGAGGAAATGGCGAACTCCTCAATCCTCGGCACGGACGTCCGCTCTCCCTATGTCTCTTCAACCACGGGTCCCTGCATTGTCTGTAAAAAGCCGGGGAAGGCGACCCTTGTCGGGCGGACGTACTGATACGGGCTGCAATTCCCGGATTTCACTTTTTATTCAGAGTTCTCTTTTTCAAAATTTCCTGTTAAAAGGTGTACCCGGTCCTTTCCTGAAAGGCCGGACCCGGAAAAGAGGACCTGCCCCCAAGGAAACCCCGGTCATTTTTATTAACACCGGGGATAGATAATAACGTAAATTATGAGGCTGCGTTTGTGAAAAACGATTCTGACGAGTTTAACGAACCCTATCTTCCGGCACGGTACAAAGAGATTGTGCGGAAAAAGAAACAGCGCCGTCTCTTAAAAAAGATCGGGATGATCGCCGTAGCAATCATTGCCGTGGTTGCGGTATACATCATCCTGAGCGGGATTCTCGCGGGATCCCCGCAGCCGGCAGCGTTACCCACACCTGTCGTAACACCCCTGCAGAATACGGTTGCCGCCACGACCATTGCCACCTCCCTGACGGCAGCCACACCTGCCGTAACGAACCTTCCCACTACGGTAACCACGATAAAACCGACCGTAAACACCACCGGAACCGCAACGAATATTTTGGAACCGGTCCAGACTGCCAGTGCAAATACCTACGTGACACCGGCAGGAGACACCAGCCCGAAGATAACGGAAGCGCAGGCAAAGGAGATCGCCCGGGGGGCATTCCCCGACCTTCCCCCCGGCGACATGACCGTGGAACTGGCAACCACTCCTGACTTCGGGCGGGTCTGGAAGTACAGCTTGAGCGCCGGCACCACCACCGAAGCTTCCGGCCTCCTGGACGCAGACACCGGCACGGTTGTCACCTTCAACCGCACGATCCTCCCCGGCGGACGGTCGCAGAACCCGGTGCTGGGTATGGAGGCTGCCCGCCAGATCGCCGAGAGCACGGTCGACAGCCGGTACAACGGCATCCTCTCGATTAACTTAAGCGACTCCCGCTATGTCCCGTTATCCACCCCCGGCGGGAACGTTGCCGGGAGTTACCGCTTCATCTACAACCGTATCATACAGGGCTATCCCTGCGATGCCGACGGTTTCATCGTGTCCGTGGATGCGATCAGCGGTGCGATAACGGAGTACGTGCAGCGCTGGCAGACCCCGGAGAATGCCTTCATGATAGCAGAAGACGTGATGGTTACCAGATCAGAGGCCGTCTACACCGTCCAGGCCAGAGCAAATACCCTGTACCCATCCACCAGCTCCGGGTTCCGCCTCCTCTCCACCGATATCCGCTGGAAAGACCTCCACGACCCTGCAACCACCCCGCGCCTGTCCAGCATCCCGCTGGCATGGAAGATCGTATTCGATGACGATATCATCCGGGCAAAAACGAATCCTACACCGGCTGTCGGCTGGGTGGACGCCCAGAGCGGCGAACTGCTGGAGATCACCTACCAGCACTAGGCCCGGTCAACCATTTTTAAAAAAAATTTCCTCTGAAGAAATCATTTGATAGTAATTATGATGCTCTCGGGGCTCTGCCCCCGCCGCTATGGCATCCCCCGATTGCGATTATGCCGTATTACCTGTATGCTATCGTGGAGAAATTTCTAATTCAGGTAATGCCGGGGCATCGCAATGCGCCCCCGCCCCCAATAGGGGGCAGGGTTGGCGCAAGGGGGGAGATCATCACGTGAAAAGAGGGTTTCTACAGAGCAAAAAATTACCATTTAAGCTGGTATCTTGGGACCCAGAAAGCAAGGGCTGCGGCAAGGGCTGTTATTTCAATAGCGCTTACGGAAATCACAAATGCCAGGGAAACATGATACACAAAATAATACGTTATCAGATTTATAAGAAGCAAATCTATCAAAACATATACCATTATTCTTTTGGGAAATGTCATGGATATACGGGTGCCGGTTTCGTTTTTTGTGTCAGTCATTTAATCACTCCGGAAATTTTATACAGTAACTTTTTCCAAAGAAATAATTATGGTGATCACTATTCCATAGGAGGACTTTAAAACCGATGGTTCGATTCTCTGAATCATAAAAATGGAGATGCCATATCAAATAGTATCGGACTGAATAATGTCCAGATGAATGCAACATATACCACCTATTCGAAGGGAATATCCCCTATTGGCGATATAAAAAATTCTATTTAATCCTTCTGCATCTGTCTCCAGTCCGGGTACTCTCAGGAGATCGAACGAACTTCCATTTTCCTTTTAATTGCATACTTTATTCCTACCCACACCGCGATCTCAAATTGAATAGTCCTCTTTCAGTATAACGGATCCCATATATATACAGGAAAAACTGTTTCTTGGCCAACAAAAATTATAAATGGAGTCTTGATGGAAAGGAACATATGAAAATTCCGTATGCTGGTTTTGAAAACTTCCTGAACCTGTGCCAACGTTCTGGAACAATACTGCTGGTCATGGCGATCCTTGGAGCGGTACTTGTGGCAGGATGTACGAACCTGATAAAAATCCCGTCCTCAACAGGGTCACCGGCGGTTTCCGGAGGACCAGGGCCTGTGTCCACAACCGTTCCTGCTACAGTAATCACATCCGGTACGTTAACGGCTGCATCCGAGGGAACAGAACCCTGGTCCGGCTCGTGGAATTCGAACTGGGGAACGATGCAGTTTACGCAATCGGGTAATCAGGTGACCGCAACCTATACCCATGCTGGTGGACGCATTAGAGGTACGGTCTCGGGTAATACCCTGACCGGCACATGGTCGCAGACCCCATCGTACCAACCTCCTGACGACGCGGGGGATGTTGTTCTCACCATGGCTGCCGATGGAAATTCATTTACCGGCACCTGGCGGTATGGCATCAATACTGGTACCTGGGACGGGACCTGGACTGCAACCAAGACGTAATCTTTTGGTTCTTCTCCTTTTTTATGTGAATAGTAAAAGTAGACATGCAACTTTCATCGTGCTCCCCTTTCATAATACTACATACGCCAACCATATGCACCCCTATTCATGGTATTATATACACGGGAAGCTGGACAGGAAGAAGCCTATTTACACATAATGTGAGAGAGGGAATTGCCATCAGCGCGGAGAAACGCCAACGGAAATGCATGGCGAGATAGCACCTGGACAACTGCGCAGACGCCCTTGTCTGGAAGAATGATTGGCGATTGTGGGGCTCATCAAAAAACCTCACAATTATTATGAATAAGGGTGCATCCGAAGAAAACGAAATTGAATGGCAACGGACGGAATTACAAACATCTCGATTCTCTCCATATATGACAACTTGGAAAAAAGAAGGAACCAATTTAACACCGGAGATAGCCTAAAAATGATTTTTAGGAGAAATAATTGTTGTTTTTCTATCGATAAATTTCATCAATTATTAATTTGTCCCAGTCTTCAAGAGAATCTTTGAAATGAAAGTGGCATATCAATAAAATTACTGCAAAAATTGGAAATAACAAAGCAAGGGCGAATGGGTTGTATCCAAAATCATTGGTCTGTGGAGATGCGTAAGAACGTATCCAATATGAGAATATGGTTATAAAAAAGCTGATTTCACATGCCCATGCCATATTTCCAGTTGTTTGCATAAAAATGATGTATCTTTCACGGATATTTCCGAATACCATTTCTTTCTGTTGATAGGCAAGGGATAGTGTCCGATGAAATCTAATTGTCCTTTTCCTCATACTGGTCGGTGTTGGTGTATAAAATGTCGAACCGATTCCAGTTGTATCTGCTAAAAACACTAAAAAAATTCCCAAAACATAGGATATTCCTACGATGCTGAACATAATCAAAATGGACAGCTCTCCAGAAAAAAAATTTAATAGGATTTTTGTTTGGAAATTAGAATACAACGTTGCCATTATTATACTAAAACCGGGCAAAACGATCGAAAGCAAATCCCTTAAAATAAATTGGTTGTAGAAACTAGTGAATAATTCAGTATAATCTGACATTTTTCCTACCCTAATCAAAAGTAGTGTTCGTTTAGATTATACTTGTCTATTCTTTGAACTTTGGCTTGTGCGCTGTTGGAAAAAAAATTAGAACCGCATCATGAGTGAAAAGTGCAGCTATGGGGATTTGAACCGGAA
>PMKW01000079.1:0-4096 GCA_003157895.1 Methanoregula sp.
ATCATTGACATCACCGAGCGCAAGAAGGCGGAAGAAGCGCTTCGGGAGAGCGAGGAGCGGTTCAGGTATATCAGTGAACTGATCCCCGACTTTGCATATTCCAGTAAAAAAGCTTCGGGCGGAGAATTTGTATTAGACTGGATCACCGGAAAACCCGAACAGATCACCGGATATACCGCTGACGCAATCAAGGAAATGACCTGCTGGAAGTTTCTTGTCATTGATGAGGATATTCCGGTGTTTGAAAAGAATGTGACAGGACTTTTACCGGGAGAATCTGCCCGGTGCGAACTCCGGATCCGGAGAAAGGATGGCGGCATCATCTGGCTGTCATCGTATGCAAAGTGCGTCGCTGATGCAAAGGAACAGAGATTTCACCTTCTCTATGGCGGGTGCCGGGATATCACCGACCGGAAGAATTGGGAAGAGGTGTTGGAAAGGAGTAATGAGAAATTCCAATCCCTTTTCATGCATATGAGTGAAGGAGCAGCCCTCCATGAACTTATGTATAACGACCAGGGTATCCCGGAGGATTATATCATCCTTGAAGTAAATCCTGCGTTTGAGTCACAACTTGGCATTGCAAGGAATGCTGTCATCGGGAAGACGAGCAGGGAGGCATACCGTGTAGCCGAACCACCCTACCTTGAAATCTATGCACGGGTAGCCCTGACCGGAGAGCCGAAGATGTTTGAAACCTACTTCCCTCCGATGGCAAAACATTTCTCAATTTCAGTATTTTGCCCTTTCAAAGGCAGTTTTGCTACAGTCTTTGAAGACATCACCGGGCGTAAATCAGCAGAAGAGGGATTACAGGTTATCCAGGAAAAATATACAAAAGCGTTCCTGTCAGTTCCCGATGCTATCACGATCAGCGAGCTGGATTCGGGACGGTTCATTGAGGTGAACGATGCAGCAACGAGAACCTTTGGGTACTCCCGTGACGAGTTGATTGGAAAGAGCCCCCTTGAACTGGGTATCTGGAAGAATAAAGAGGAACAGAGTCGCTTAATCGACCAGGTACGGGAACACGGCAATGTATCCCATTTCGAGGTTTTAAACCGGCGTAAATCCGGTGAACCGTTCTATGCATCGGTAAATGCCGATACCACAACTCTCGGAAATGTACCCTGTCTCATTGCTGTTACCCGTGATATTACTGACAGGAAAAATGTGGAGGATGCGCTCCGGGAGAACGAAGCAAAATTCCGATCCATTCTGGAAAATTTGCCAGAACTTATCCTGGTGCACCGGAACGGCACTATCCTGTATACCAATCCAGTGGCTGTGGAAACTCTGGGTTACCAGCCGCATGAAGTGATTACCCGGCGGGTGGCGGATTTCATTGCTCCGGAATTCCATGAGCGCGTTGCCGCCGCAGTGCTCCGGAGGATGGAGGGCAAGCCGGTTGAGCCCTATGAGATTGATGTCATAGGAAAGCGGGGCAACCGCAGGAATATGATTGTCAACGGGAGCATGATTGAGTTTGACGGAGCGCCCGCATCCATCATCATCCTCACCGACATCACTGAGCGCAAGAAGGTAGAAGAGAATCTGAAAAAGAGCGAATTGCGGTTTCGGGCTGTGGTTGAAGACCAGACGGAATTCATCTGCCGGTTCACTCCTGATGGCAGGCTCACGTTTGTCAATGATGCATACTGCCGGTATTTCGGACTGAACAGAAACCAGTGCCTTGCAAAATCCCATCGTGTCGTCCTGCCCCCTGAAGATGCACGGCTGATGAAAAAACATCTCGCATCACTAACTCCTGAAAATCCGGTCGCTGCCATCGATCACCGAATCATCATGTCATCCGGGGAAGTCCGCTGGCAGCGGTGGAACGACCGGGCGATCTTCGACGAGAGCGGCAGGGTGATCGAGTACCAGTCTGTAGGAAGGGATTTCACCGAAGCGAAGATTGTCGAGATAGCACTGCATGACAGTGAGGAGCGTTTCCAGCAGATCGCAGAGAGCGCCGGAGAATGGATCTGGGAAGTGGATATGGACGGTGTTTACACATATTCGAATGCCATGGTATACCAGATCCTCGGATATACAATGGAGGAAATTATCAAAAGAAAGCATTTCTATGATTTCTTCGTTCCGGAAGACCAGGACCCGTTGAAAGCGGATGCATTCCGGGCGTTCGCGAACCATGATCCGTTCAAAGGTTTTGTGAACACGAATCTGCGAAAAAATGGTGACCGGGTCATTCTGGAGACGGCAGGTTCCCCGATTCTTGACGCCAATGGCAAACTAACCGGATATCGCGGGACAGATATAGACATTACTGCCCGGATGAAGGCGGAAGAATCCCTCCGGCAGCGCGAACGCGAGCTGAGCGATATCATCAGTTTCCTGCCAGATGCAACCCTTGTCATTGATAAAAACGGGAAGGTCCTTGCATGGAACCGAGCGATAGAGGTGATGACCGGAGTTCCTGCAGAACAGATGCTAGGGAAAGCAGATTATGAATATGCTATTCCGTTCTATCATGAACGGCGCCCGATCACGGCCGATTTTGTTCTTCACGAGGACCCGGCAATTGCTGCAAAATACCCGTTCATAGATAAGCAGGGAAACGCCCGGTTCTCCGAAATTTTTATCCCGCATTTCAATAAGGGCAGGGGTGCATATCTCAGGTTTAAAGCATCCCCGCTTTATGACGCGGCAGGTAATGTTTCAGGAGCAATCGAGACTATCCGGGACATCACCGATAGAAAGCGGGCAGAAGAAGCGCTGCTGCAGGCAAACAAGCAATTAAACCTGCTCTCCAGCATCACCCGGCACGACATCCTCAACCTGTTGATAGTACTCAGAGGGTATATTGAGCTCTCCCGGGATTTTCTGGAGGACAAAAAAAGACTTGTCGACTTTATGGAAAAAGAGGAAACGGCAGTAAGAAGTATCGAGGACCAGATCATGTTCACCCGCGACTATCAGGATCTGGGTATTGCGGTACCCGAATGGCAGAACGTGAATACCAGTGTACAAAAAGCGGTTGCAGGACTGCCGATGCGGGACATCCTTGCCGAAGCTGACCGTTCCGATCTGGAAATATATGCCGATCCGCTTTTTGGGAAAGTCTTCTACAACCTGATCGAAAATGCACTCAATTATGGCGGTGCAAAGATGAAGACGATCCGGGTTTCATCAGAGGTATCTGAACGGGAAATGATCATTGTCTGCGAGGATGATGGCGCGGGGATCTCTTTGGACGATAAGAAACACCTGTTCACCCGGGGTTTTGGTAAACATACCGGTCTGGGCCTCTTCCTCACCCGGGAGATCCTTGCGATTACCGGCATAACGATTACTGAAAATGGTGAACCGGGCAAAGGCGCCCGGTTCAGGATCACAGTACCGGAAGGGGCTTACCGGTTCACGGGAAATAAGGAGAAATAAACCGGGAAAATGAACGAGGGTAAAAATCAACCGGTGACAAACCCTCAACCGGCACAAATAGCGGCACCTTCCGGTTATTCCCGTTAAGTACCGGTAATCGTGATCGCAATTGTGTCGCGTTCATCTGCCCGTTGTCATTTTTTCCGGGCATCATATCGGTATGAACTAATGATCCAGAGGGGTGTGATCCGGTTCGCTGATATTTTCGCTTCCTGCACAATTCCCTATATTACCCGGGCACACCAAACCTCTCACCAACTCTTATGAGCTGTATCAGCCACCCCCTTATAAAGCCGGACAGCATCGAGTCCCGCGAGTACCAGCTCTCCATTGCCATAAAAGCGCTGGACGCGAATACCATGGTGATCCTGCCAACCGGCCTTGGCAAGACCGCGGTCGCCCTGCTCGTAGCAGCATCCCGGCTCTACAACGAGAAGGGAAAGATCCTGATGCTCGCCCCGACAAAACCGCTTGTCGAGCAGCACCTCCGGTACTTCGAAAAATACCTTCTTGTGAAACCTGAAGGCGATTCAATTTCATCGCCATTCGTTATGTTCACCGGAGATGCCCCGCCATCCGAGCGTACTGCAGAATGGGAGCGGGCAACGGTGATCCTTGCAACCCCGCAGGTGATAAAAAACGACCTGATTGCCGGGCGGTACACGCTTGCGGATGTCACGCTCCTGATCGT
>PMKW01000079.1:4163-7321 GCA_003157895.1 Methanoregula sp.
GTCGAAACCCGGACCGAGAACGACCCGGATGTCCGCCCGTACGTATTCGAGCGGGAGCTGGAATTCATCAGCATCGATCTCCCGCCGGATCTCCAAGCGGCAATCCAGGTCATCAACGGGCTCATCGAGGAACGGCTTGCCCTGCTCGCATCCCTCCACTTCACGGTCCCCAAGAGGGAAAAACTCTCGATGCGGGAACTCAATGCTATCAATGCACAGATCCAGCAGCGGATTGCAGACCGCGATCCTGCCGGATACTCGGCAGCATCGGTGTACGCTGAATGCATGAAGCTGAAGCACGCGGTCATGCTTGCCGAATCGCAGGGAAGCGAGGTGCTCAGGGGATACCTTGCAAAACTGATAGCAGAAGGGACAGGCTCCGGCGGGAGCAAAGCCAGCCAGCGGCTCGCTGCCGACCAGTCCTTCCGCGAGCTCTTTGAACGAACGGTTGCATGGACAAAGGAACTGCACCCGAAGGTGGAGATAGCCCTGAGGCTTGTCCGCGAACAATTAGAAACGCATCCCGACAGCCGGATCATCCTCTTCGCCACGTACCGGGATACCGTGCAGCTGCTCGTCGATCACCTCACTGCCGGCGGGATCGCCTGCGAGCGGTTCGTGGGACAGGCCTCAAAGGACGCTGAAAAAGGGCTCTCCCAGAAGAAGCAGATCGCCGCACTGAGCCGGTTCCGCGAAGGCGAGTTCAAGGTCCTCATCGCGACCTCGGTCGGGGAGGAGGGGCTCGATGTACCCTCCACGGATATGGTGATCTTCTACGAAGCAGTTCCGTCAGAAATCCGTTCCATCCAGCGCAAAGGACGGACCGGGAGATCCGGTGCGGGCCGGGTGGTCGTCCTCGTTACGAAAGGCACATCCGATGAAGTGTTCCGGCATGTCAGCGCAGCAAAGGAAAAGATGATGCACAAGAGTATGCGTTCGATGGGGAACATGACATCCTCCGTACCGCGGCCGGTCGTGGTTGAACAGGCAAGCATCGATGAATTCACCCCGCAGGGCCCGAAGATAATTATCGATGACCGCGAGACCTCCTCAAAAGTCGTGGAGGTGCTCTCCGGCATGGGCGCCGCAATCCGGCTCGAACGGCTCGCTTACGGCGATTACGCGATTGGCGACCGGATCCTCGTTGAGCGCAAGACTGCACGGGATTTTTTAGATACGCTCGTCAACCGCGATCTCCTCGGCCAGGTCAAGGCAATGGCGGATGCGGTCATCCGCCCGGTCCTGATCATCGAGGGCGGCGACCTGTATACCCAGCGGGACATCCACCCGAATGCGATCAGGGGCGTGCTTGCGGCCCTCTCCATTGACATGGGCGTATCAGTCCTTTTCTCCCGTGACGAACAGGACACTGCACAGATGCTCATGGTGCTTGCGAGACGCGAGGAAGGTGACCGGGGGGAACACAAGGTCCATCCCCACAAGACCCGCCGTTCGGTGAAAGAAGAGCAGGAATATATCATATCGGCATTCCCGGAGATCGGGATGAAGAACGCCCGGTTGTTGTTATCCCATTTCGGTTCGATCCAGGGGATGGTGAACGCTTCTTTAGAGGAACTTGTTGCGATAAAAGGTATTGGGGAGAAGACCGGGCAGAAGGTATTCGAGCTGTGCCGGGCGAAATACGGGTAAATCAACCGGAATCTTCCCGTTCCGGAAGGCAGGAAGCGCATAGTCTGAAAACGATGGAAGAGACCTGCATCTGATCACCGGAATGGCTGGAACGGGAAATGGCAGAAGATCTCGCAGCGCTCCGGTTCCTTGCATCTTCGCCAGAGATCTCCCGCGAGCTCTGAATTTATACACCGAAAGGTACGTTCCGGTTCTTCCGGTCCCGGCCAGCTCCCTTGCAGAGCTTGACCGCAACGGCCAGCTGATGCCAGGCCAGCCCCCGCTCCCGAAGCGGAGGCGAGGCCTGCCGCCCCGGCCCCGGATGGAAAATCCGGCAATCCGGAATCCGCCCCGGGTTCACCAGGATCTGTGGTGAGAGTCCCGCTCTTCCTCTTCCCTGCAGGTACCCCCGAATCCGTCGATCTACCGACAATCTCCGTCGGAGAAAATCCCCTTCCGGAGAGTAAGGGCTGGGAAAGAGAGTGATTTGGTGAATGGGGCTCCTTTTGCCAAACGGAGCCATTATAGGGCGATTTTAAAAAGGCCGAAAATTCCGGTGTACCCAAAATCCGGGGAATTCAGAGAAAACGGTACAATAACGTTTTTTCCGGGCCCGTATAGGCCACGGATGTGATTTTCTTCGTCGTGACCAAAAATCCGGGCTAATACACGCAATTGGACAGCGAAAGTCCTTCTGAGGCTTACTCCAGCACAGGATCTGAAAAGAAGGGCGGTTTTGGGATCGGGGATGTCCTGGGTGTTTAGGGATCCAGGGGCTCCATGAGCGGAAGCGGATAGTGTGTTTTTACCGGAAATTTTCCCGTTGGACATTTTTTTAAAATTCTCCCGGAATTACCCTGCCATAATTTTTGAGGGGGAAAATTGACAGGGGATGCGAGAAAGGTCTGAGGCAGACTATTTCCCTAAAATTTTTCCATAATGGATACCTGCAAAAAAAATAATAAAACCTGTCACAAGAGATGCGGCCGTCAAGGGAGAACTCATAGTTCCATGAAAAATATACCGGGATATCATCATAGTAAATAAAACTGCAAAAGCGACTGAGAAGATTACCTCAAATAATAATAAAAACGGATGTGCACCTCCTTGTGGATGTCCATATACTGCGCTTGATGGTGCGCCGATAGCTACGTCCCTTGGTCTGGAAGATTTTTGAGCTGTAACCTGTTGAGCTGTNNAACCTGTTGAGGTTGAACCTGCTGAGGTTTGATCTGCTGAGGGGTGATTTGTTGCGGTGGACTTCGGATTAAAGCAGTCCCGCATCTGTTACAAAAAAATGCATTATCCGGGTTTTTCGTTCCACATCTGTGACAGAACATGACACTCAGGAATAAACACCCTAATGGTTAAAATTTTCCCGATTGAAAAGATCAATAAAAAATAATCTGATATCAGGATTTTTCCAGACCTGCTCCAGACAGAACTTATCTCACCTCATACGAGGATGCTCTCATAAAATTTTTTCATTTTTACAACATTGGAGAGGATCTCATCGTTGATGAAGGAAC
>PMKW01000116.1 GCA_003157895.1 Methanoregula sp.
GCTCCTTGAAAATATCCGCGCAAACAATGTTTCCGTACAGGTAATTGCCGGTGCACTTGGCAACGGGAAACCTGCGGAGATCTGCTGGGATGACTGTCGTGTAGTCTCCCCCACGTATCCACTTCGCGACCTTATCACGATGAGCGGAGGGTGTGACTTTTTAAAATGTGATTGCGAAGGTGCCGAATGGCTCATCAACCCCCGCGAGCTTGAGAATGTCCGCCGCATCGAGATGGAGATCCACCTGCCACCGATCAGCGGACCGCCGGACCCTGCCCTTCTTGAATATATCAGCCGCTTTTACGATTTTGAGATCGACCGGAAGCCCTGCCATGATATCCTCGGTGTCATGGGTGTCCTTCACGCATGGAGAAAATAAACCGGCTTCCTTGGGGATAGCCGGCGCTCTGACCGTTCTCATCATACGATTCATGTCCTTATCAGTAACCTTCATGCTCTCATCCTGAAATAACAACTGTCACAGGCTGATAGTTATGTGCACCGATACCAATGTCCAGAAAAACGTAGTCTTTGATCAAGTCCTCGCGAAGCGCCGGTCCCACCGAATGTTCAAGCCGGATTTTTGCAGCGAAGATGAAATCCGGCGCATCCTCCATGCCGGGCTCCTTGCCCCGTTTGCTGCTGCTGCAGTGGGGGATTCCCATGATTATTTCCGCCGTTTCTTTGTGATGCGCAAGGGGTCGGTGAGCATGAATGCGGCACTCCCCCTCGTTATGCGGAAGGTACGGACGATGTCTTTGGATCTTGAGCACGAAATGCAAAAAGACCCGTTGCTCCGTGCAAAGGCTGAAGGATTTGTCCGCAGGCTCTCCATGATCCAGGGCGCCGGTGTGGTTCCCGGTATCGGGACAGCCCCCTATTATATCGTGGTTGCTGAACGCAGGGGATATCCTCCGGTTGAATTACAGTCGCTCGCACATTGCCTTGAGAACATGTGGCTGAAGGCAACTGCCCTTGGCATCGGGTTCCAGCTTGTCTCCATCACCTCGCAGATGTCGTCGGACCCGGCGTTCTGTGCTCTCCTCGGCATCCCTCCCGGGTCATGGGAACTGATGGGGTGCGCTGTCGGGTACCCTGCTGACCAACTCTCCCCCGCAATCCGGCCCCCGGTAGAGGAAGTTACTGTCTGGCTTCCCTGATCGGGAAATCCCTCTCGTGATGCCGGCGGTTTTATGTGCGATTCCGATCCACAATGCTTAGCTATCTGGAGCCAGGTTTATGGTACAACTCGACTGCATGCAGGGGATGATCGCAGGGTATATCGCATCTCCCAAGGGACAGGAAACAATACGGAACTACCTGTCATCCCCCGAAGGGAAGAAAACCATGGATACCTATCTCGCAACGCCCGATGGTCAGCAAATGGCAAAACTCATCCTGTCCCGGGCTCTGGAAGGAACGAATCTTCCTGAAGAGGTCAGGGAAAAACTCTTTGCAGCGGTTGAAGAAAAAAAGAATACCGTATCATAAACCGGTCCGGGGATGTAAAAAATAATCCCCCTTACATGCAGTTCAGAACAGGGAATGCAGCCCGGCCTGCATGAGCGGCCTTACGAGCCGGAGTATCGCAGGGTTCAATAACAGTTTTTTTATCATGGCACCGGGACGGTCCATATCCCCGTATTCTTCAATAGTGCGCACGATTGAGGGGGTATTGAGCGCCCTGACCAGTGCATCGGTATCGTCCACCGACATCTTCTGTCGCATCTCAAACAGGCGGTATCCGATCTCCAGCTCGCGTCCGAAATCTTCCTGCCATAATCGTTCGTAGCCGGCCAGGACTGTATCGTCGTACCGTCCCTGCTCGCAGGCATGAGCGGCAACTGCTGCAGCATGCCGGGCAGAGCGGACGCCGGTATAGATGCCCCCGCCGGATGTCGGCTTGGGAAAGCCCGCCGCATCACCCACAAAAAGCGTCCTGTCTTTGTAGGTCCGTTTCATCACGCCAAGCGGAAGCGTGCCGGTAACAAACTGGGTCATACTGGTCCCGAATTTCCTGGCAAACAAAGAGAACCGTTCCTTCACCTGCGACCTGCCGCACATTCCCACCCGGATACGCCCCGGGCCGGTCGGGATCACCCAGCCGAAAAACTCCGGTGATGCATCCGGATAGATCCGGACATACCGCGGATCGCAGACGCCCGGCATATCGACCTGAATGCCGGCAAGGTATGTCTGCGCCCGCTCCAGACCCGAGAGGCGGGCAACGGTACTCCGGGGGCCGTCGGCAGCTATCAGGATATCAAACCCGATCTCCTCGTGCCCGTTTACGCCCCGGGTGAGGACGACATTTTTCCGGACATCATAAAGAGCAGTTCTCAGCCGGAATTCGGCTCCGGCATCTGCCGCAGCTTCTGCCATCTCGCGGTCGAGGGTCCCGCGGTCCACAACGACCCCCATGGTTTTCTTTGCATCGATGAGCAGTTCGCTGCCTGCGCCGGATATCACGCGGGCACCCGTGACTTTATTAAAGACAGATCTTTCAGACAGGACCCGGCATTCAAAAAAAGCCGCATTGGAGAGGAGACCGGCGCACTGGACAGGGTATCCTATGGTCCCGTGCTCCTCGAGGCAGAGTACTGAAAGCCCGAGGTGTGCGCACTCCCGTGCAGCTGCACTGCCTGCAGGGCCTGCCCCGGCAACGATCACATCATACTTCATATAACAACCCTGCCGGTTCTATTGCCGGCGGAGATCCGGTACAAATCACGGTTTTATGTTTTTTTAAAACCGATCCCGCCGGTTGCATGGCTGCGGAAAAATGTTATACCCCTGCAGCCGGCTCGTCCGTTTTATAGAATCCCAGAAGGATGGAGAAGACGCCGAATGTCAGTGCAATTGTCCCTACCACGGAGAGGAAGAGGTACTTCTCAAAACCGGGGAAGTAATAGAATAGCCCCCCCATGAGGAGTATACCTACGATGATCATGCCCGGAATCAGGATATATTTTGTCTTCGGGTGCTCGAGTGCAAGGGTGATATCGGTAAAACCGTTGATAATTGCGATGGCAGCAATCGTCAGGATAAGCATGACAGCTACAAATCCCGCGATCATGAATGAGATCACCCCGATTAAAAGGAGAGCAGCGGAAAGACCGAACCAGAGTATCGACTCGTCACCGCGGCCGGTGATGGCAAGGAACAGGAACAATATTATGCCAAGCCCAATCAGAACCCAGAATAGGCCATAAAACCCAACGGTTACTTCCTCCGGAAGTAACAAGGCCAGAAACCCGAAGATTACTCCCACGATACCTCTCAGGAGGCATGATGTTTTTTTATCCGGCATAAATTTCACCTGATCGGGAAAATCCCCCGTTCTATTCCGATCTCTATTTGTTCTCCCAACGATAAAAATGCCTGTGGTCAATATATGGATCATATCTCATCCATGAATATCAATCACAAAAGAAGAGTATCAGGAACTGACAGACCGCGGATAAAAGTAATCCGGTTTTTTTCAACAGAAAATGCATACAAATAACCCTTATGCCCGGCTCCCTACTCCCGGTCAAACCCGAAGAAGACGATATGGGCATATTTCTCAAGGAGGTGGAGCACAAAAAAGAAGACGGCTGCGTATACGACAAAATTGACAACCATGCCGGCAGCTCCGTTCAGGCCGCTTAAAATGACAACGACATTCGAGAGTATATCAGCGATCAAAAATGCGATAAGGATGCCCACAGCGAGCATTATCACTTTTTTGACTGATTGCATTTCCATACCAGTACTGGATGGCAGGCGTATTAAATATCTACACTACGCGTACCGGGCCGACGGTGACCAAAACCGTTAATGCATTCCCTGTCAAGTACAGGCTATGGCTGATGATCCCCCCGCTGATCCGGAGACGATATCACGCGACAACCCGGACAATGCCCCACCAGCCCCTCCCGAGAAGATGGGGCTCTCGTTTTACGCGGCCGTTGCATTTATCGGTCTTCTTGTCCTTATGATTGTATTCCTGAACGAGCCGGCAGTCAGAGCAAATGCCGGCAGGGTGATGACACAGACCAACTGGACGCTCCAGTCCTATACGGATGTTACCGGTATTCACATCCCGGTCATCAGCGGCAGCAACGTGACTGCACGATTCGATAGGGACGGCAGGGTAACCGGTTCTGCCGGGTGCAACGGGTACTCTGCCGCATTCGAGACTCTTGATTACAGCATCAATATCTCCGGCACTTCATCAACAAAGATGTTCTGTCAGGGTCCCGGCGTCATGGAGCAGGAATCGGCGTTCCTGACCGATCTGACCAGGGTATCGTTGTTCCGCGTGAGCGAATCCTCCCTGAAATTCTATGATGCTGCCGGAAAAACCGTTCTTGTCTTTGGCCCGGCATGAATGGAGGATTTCAACAACAGGCTGTGGAGCAAACCACGGGAATTCTGACGCTCGCGGGGGTGTCGGGTCTCATCAGAAACGAGACGCGAGAAGAACGCATCAACATTCTTCGATTTGTTTCATCGAGCATGATGATGCAGAGGATGTTTTAAAAAAATTTACTCTGGAGAAAACCTCTTTTCACGGGATGATCTTTCCCCGTGCGCCAACCCTGTCCCCCCATTGAGGGCGGGGCGCATTGCGATGCCTCTGCATTACCTGAACTGGAAATTTCTCCACGATAGCATACAGGTATTACGGCACAATCGCAACCGGGGGATGCCATAGCAGCGGGGGCAGAGCTCAAAAAAGCGTCATAATTACTGCCAAATGATTTCTCCAGAGCAAAAAAATTCGCTTTTGTCGGATCTCATCAGAGATGAAACATGAGAATGCTGCAGGTCATAAGACCTGAAGCTGGAGAAGAACGTAGTTCTTCGACCGAGCCCGAAGCGTTCTTCGAACTGTCAAATCCTGCCTTGAAGAATATCACGCAGTGAATTTGAGGACTGGAAGAAATCATCAGAATTTATCGACCCCGAAAGGTTATCAGAAATCAAAGAGCAGCCCTGTCACTCTTCTCATCTTCGGAGTTTCTAACCTCTCCCACCGGAAAATTCCCCATTTAACGGCGTTAAGGAGGAAGCGTATATACTATAAATGTAAAGTAAACTAGACATTTATGAAGACCCTCTATCTTATGATCGGATGCATCTGCCTTCTTGCCTGTGCAGCGATGCCCGCACAGGCACTCACGGCAAAAACGCTTACCATAACCATGGATACGAGCGGTAATGCGCAGGTAGATTTCCAGTATGAGCTCACGTTCGCGGAACAGACTGCAATATTTTTCAATATTGCCAACCCCTCCGACCAGCTCAGGAATGCTCTTGAGGATAATCTCAACGAGCCGGTCACTGTTCTCAAAGCAGACAGTTCCTCTTCCGACGTGATGATTCCATCCTTTGCCTCGACCAGCCAGTCAAATGGGACAGACACGATAAATACGCCGGCATTCTCGTTTGTCAACGCCCAGAACGAGATCCGGCAGCAATGGTGGGCCAGTATCGACTCGGTCGACATGTCGCCCGACGTGACGACCTTCGTGTTCCCGGATGGTTACCGGATAACATATAACAACCAGATCAGCTTCCCGTCCATAACCCACCAGCTCGCATGAGAAAATTTTACCGTTTTGTCCCCATTATACCAGGACAACGGCAGAACAAGAGAAAATCTTTTTTTAGATAACATATTATTTTTATCCCCGGACGTTCGTGAATTTTTTTTAAAAGGTGCATGACGATGTTCTGGGGGTATTACCTTTGCCACATAATGTCAGAACTCCCCCTTGGCCCCGGGTTTGCCCGCTTAGTACGCCCGGCTTATCGTTTCGGGCAACCATAGAATAATCTACAATGGACTTCGGGCGTATAATCCTTAACATCGGATTCTGGATCGTCTTCTCGTTTGTCTTTGACGCGGTCAGCAGCACGTTTTTCCCCGATCTGTCGTGGGAGACTCAGATTTACTTGTGGTTCTTCGCACTCATAGCGGGCACGCTCATTTTTAACCTTGGGTGGTACTGGTTCCGACTCCGTAAGTGAAGACCGGCAGGGACAGAGCTGCCCGAGTTGGCATCCTTGTCGGCTGGGCGCAATTTTCCATACGTGTTCTCCATGGGCCGGGTGCAGGGTCTGTCCGTATCTGTGCTACCGTTCCTGGGGGGGTTGGATATTTTTAACCACTCACACTGGTGTTCCGTGAAAATTACTTTATATGAGTAAAGAGAGGGGCATCATTTTACGCAAAGATGTTTCCTGGAGAGCCGGTTAACCAGATCTCCCTGCCGCAGCCACCCGCTCGTTCAGTTTTTTGATCTGATCCCGGAGCGCAATCGCCCGCTCGAAGTCAAGGTTATCTGCAGCGTCCTGCATCTGCTTTTCGAGTTCGATGACCATGTTCGGGATCTCAGGCTTCGGTACGTGCCGGGTATCCCTGATGTCAACCTCTTTCTCCTTTACCGGTTTTATAATGGTCTGCGGGGTGATGTGGTGTTTTTTGTTGAACGCTACCTGCAGCTCGCGCCGCCGCTTTGTCTCGGCAATCGCCCGCTTCATCGAGTCGGTCATGGTGTCCGCATAGAGGACGACCTTCGAGTTCACGTTCCGGGCTGCCCGGCCGATGATCTGGATCAGGCTCCGGGCATCGCGGAGGAACCCTTCCTTGTCCGCGTCAAGGATCCCGATAAACCCGACCTCGGGAATGTCGAGCCCTTCCCGGAGCAGGTTGATCCCGACAAGGACATCGAACTTCCCCAGCCGGAGCTCGCGGATGATCTCGGTCCGCTCGAGTGTCTGGATCTCGGAGTGGAGGTAACGGGTCCGGATCTTCCGGTCAGAAAGGAACTCCGAGAGCTCCTCGGCCAGTTTCTTTGTCAGCGTGGTGATGAGGATGCGGTCGCCCCGGGTGATCGTCTTCTGCACCTCGGTGATCACGTCATCCATCTGGCCCAGGATCGGCCGGACCTCGACTCCGGGATCGACAAGACCGGTCGGGCGGATGATCTGCTCGACCGCGGTTTGGGACTTCTTCAGCTCGTACTCTCCCGGTGTTGCCGAGACAAAGACCACATTTCCCATGTACTGCTCGAACTCGTGGAACCTGAGGGGCCGGTTGTCGTAGGCACTCGGGAGCCGGAAGCCGTAGTCGATGAGGGATTTTTTGCGGGAGCGGTCGCCGTTGTACATCCCGTGGAGCTGGGGAATCATCTGGTGGCTCTCATCGATGATCATCAGGAAGTCGTCCGGGAAATAGTCGAGGAGGCAGTAGGGCTTCTCGCCGGCCTTCCTCCCGTCAAAGTGCCGCGAGTAATTCTCGATGCCCTTGCAGGAGCCGGTCTCCTGTATCATCTCCAAGTCATACCGCGTCCGCTGCTCGAGCCGGTGTGCCTCGATTAACCCGAGCGTGGGAAGGATTTCGCCGAGTTCCTGCTGAATGGACTCGATCGCAGTCTTACGGGCGCTCTCTGGTGTGACGAAGTGCCGGGCGGGGTAGACATAGAAATATTTCAGTTGCTCCTTACGGGTACCGGTATTCTTGTCCACTTCACTGATCCGCTCGATCTCGTCCCCGAACAGCTCGATCCGGATGATGTCGTTGAAGTACCCGGGAATGATGTCGATGGTGTCGCCCTTGACCCGGAACCGGCCCGGCATCAGCTCGATGTCGTTCCGCTCGAACAGGATATCGAGGAGCCGGCTCATGATCTCCTTCCGCGAGATCTTCTGGCCGACCGAAAGTTCGAACCCCATGTTCCGGAAGTTCTCGGGGTTGCCAAGGCCATAGATGCAGGAGACCGAGGCAACCACGATCACATCGCGCCGGAACGAGAGCGAAGCGGTGGTGGAGAGCCGGAGCATCTCGATCTTGGGGTTGATGGCCGAGTCCTTCTCGATGTACTGGTCCTT
>PMKW01000170.1 GCA_003157895.1 Methanoregula sp.
CACCCGTTCCTGGGAATCTCCTTTGCCATATTCATCTTCGGGTTGATCGGAGTACCTTTCACCAACGGGTTCCTGGGCAAGATGCTTCTTGAACAGGCAGGCATGGTCACCTCCATGATGAGCGGTGTCGTCCTCGCGCTCATCCTCGCGCTGAATAGCGCTCTCTCTCTCGGGTACTATGTCCCGGTAATTTCGACACTGCTGTTCTCGAGCGGGGAGGGTGGTGTATGTCCTGTCCGTCTGAAACCCATTCCCTCAGGCGCCATTACAGCCGTGGTATTTCTCGCGATTGTCACGGTCTATTTCGGGCTTTTCCCGGAATCGTTTGACTGGATCTCGCATGCATCGGAACAGATCTTCACGTGGGGGGTGGCATGAATGCAGTTGTGGGATCTCATGGCATCGCCGATTGCCATCATGGCGGCAGCTCTTGTGATCGGGTATATGATTTACTGGTGGTCACGCACCATTGCACCGGCATCGGTTCCGTCCGTCAACAAGACCATGCCCTACATCGGCGGCGAGGTTGCACAGGCACAGGTCTGGCAGCCCGGTTACCAATTCTTCTACGTGGCCCTGTTCTTCACGGTTGTGCATGTGGCAGCACTCGTTCTTGCAACCACCCCTCCCGATGCACCCATCTGGGGGCCTCTCGGGTACCTGGTCATCATGGCGGTTGCGGTAACGGTCCTGAGGTGGGAGCAATGAGAGCATGCGTCTGTCGGTATAACGGGGTTATGGATGAGCAGCTGCAGGATGTTTGTACCCCATGGTACAATATAGGTGGGACTGTCCCGATCCATGGGTTTTTATTTTCCCCCGGAGGTGATGATTAACCATGGCAGTCACGGCAGCCGGCCTGAGCCAGCGTCTCGTAAACTGGGCGCGGGCCAGATCCCCGTGGATTACGGTCTTCAACAGCGGGGCATGCAATGCCTGCGATATCGAGATCATTGCCTGCCTGATGCCCCGCTTCGATGTCGAACGTTTCGGGATCCTTGTCAAGGGTTCGCCCCGGCACGCGGATATCCTGATCGTCACGGGGCATGTCACGCTGAAACAGGCGTCCCGCCTGCGCCGTGTCTGGGAACAGATGCCGGAACCGAAATATGTGATCGCCATGGGAGCCTGCGGTGCGTCCGGGGGAGTATTCCACGGCCTGTATCATATGATGGACAGCGTAGACAAAGTAATCCCCATTGATGTCTATGTTGCCGGCTGCCCACCCCGCCCGGACGAGATCATCAACGCGGTTGTGACATGCCTGAACCTGCTTCGTGAAGATGCCCTTCATGGCGGGAGGGAGTGGCGGAAAAAGGCTGTCCCTGTTACCCGTACGGAAGAAAAAACCTGCGGGGTGATACCATGACCGGCCCGCTGACACTGGAGAGTATCGCAGAAAAAATGAAGGAATTCGGGGTTTCGGAACAGGCCCGGAAAAACCGGATCAGGGTAACTACGACACCGGACAAGGTCCACGATACGATTCGGACGGTCCAGGCAATGTTCGGGTTCGACCGCCTAATCACCATCAGTGCCGTGGACAACACGAGGACGCTTGAACTGATCTACCATCTGACCGGTCCCCACCGTATAATCGTTTCGATCGCGGTTGAACTTGAGCGGGATCAGCCGGCAATGCCGACAATTTTCGATATTCTTCCCCCGGCAGGAATCTACGAACGGCAGATCCATGACCTCTTCGGGATCGTCTTTACGGGCAATCCCAACATGAAACGGATCATGCTGAACGAGGACTGGCCGGCGGACGAATATCCCCTGCGGAAGGACTGGAAGCCTGACCCGGATACCTTCTATGGCGGTATAAAAGGGGAGAGGAGCTGAAAATGCCCGAGGTTGTTGTCTCCATCGGCCCGCACCATCCCGCCCTCAAGGAACCGGTAAATTTCAAGATTATCGCCGATGGTGAAAAGATTGTCCGCCTCGAACTGGACCTGTCGTATAACCACCGGGGGGTCGAAAAAGCAGCCGAGCAGCGCGACTTCATCCGGGTCCTCCCCCTGCTGGAACGGGTCTGCGGGATCTGCTCGCATTCCCATTCAACAGCATTTGCCCAGGGAATCGAGGAGATCATGCAGATCGAGATCCCGCCGCGTGCCCGGTACATCCGCACCATCATTGCGGAACTGGAGCGGATGCACAGCCACCTCCTGTGGCTCGGTGTCGCAGCTCACCTGATCGGGTTCAATACCCTCTTCATGTGGACCTGGCGCGACCGGGAAGCGGTCCAGGACACGGTCGAAGAGATGAGCGGTAACCGCGTCCACTATAACATGAACGAGATCGGAGGCGTCCGCTGTGACCTTACACCGGCTCAGGTGAATGCCGCCCTTGCGAGGCTGCCCAATCTCGAAGAACGGGTGAATAAATACGTGGACATGGTGAACTACGAGGAGACCATGCTCCTCCGTTTCCGCGGTGTCGGCAGGCTCTCAAAAGAGGAGGCTCTCCGGTACGGGACTGTCGGGCCGACGGCACGTGCAAGCGGTATTGATTATGATACCCGGAAGGATGACCCGTACCTGGCCTATGCAGACGCGCCCTGGAACGTGGTGACCGATACGAACGGGGATGTCTATGGCAGGACCCGGGTCCGCGTATGGGAAATCCAGGAGAGCCTCAGGATTGTCCGCTATTGTCTCGAAAACCTCCCGGAAGGAGCAATCCGCGTGCCTGCACCGAAAAATGCGCCGAAAGGGGAGATCCTCTCCCGCTACGAAGCACCGCGGGGAGAATTGGCGCACTTTATCCGGACAAACGGGACTGACAGGGTGGAACGTGTCGATATCCGCACGCCGACCCTGGCAAACTGGACCTCGGTGGCAATGTGCCTTGTCAACCAGAATCTTGCTGATATACCGGTGATTGTTGCCGCTATCGATCCCTGCCTTTCCTGCACATCGAGGATTACCCTCGTGGAAAACCAGACAAAAAAAGCAGGAGTAATAAGCTTTGATGAGCTGATACGGCGCTATCGTTCCCGTAATCCGGAGGAGGTTTGACGATGACCGACCCCGTGTTCGGCCTCATTTACATCTTCATATTCCCGGGCTTTCTCTTCCTGTTCATCTATGCCCTGTTCTTCGCGTTCCTGGATCGTAAGATCGCTTCAAGGATGCAGCAGCGGGTGGGCCCGCCGTTCTTCCAGCCGTTCGCAGATTTCATCAAGATGCTGGGAAAGGAGGTCATCGATCCGGCCGGTGTGGACCGGGTGATTTTCGATGCAGCACCCCTTGTCGCACTCGCAGCAGTCATGACCGCGTATCTCTATGTCCCCATCATCGGGAACAGCCCGCTCGCATTCCAGGGGGACCTCGTCGTCGTCCTCTACCTCCTGTCGCTCCCGACCCTTGTGCTCTTCCTCCTGGGCTGGCTCTCCCGGAACATCTTCTCTGCCATCGGCGGGATCCGGGCGATCACCCAGCTCTTTATTTATGAGGTACCATTCTTCCTTGCCCTCCTGACTCCGGCCCTCATGGCAGGTACCTGGTCAATCTCGGAGATCGTTCTCTGGCAGCAGAAAAACCTGTGGTTTGTCTTCCTCCAGCCGATCGGTTTTATCGTTGCATTGATCGGGCTGCAGGCAAAACTGGAGAGGACGCCGTTTGATATTCCCGAAGCGGAGACCGAGATCGTTGCCGGGCCATGGACGGAGTTGACCGGGCGCAGGCTCGCCATCATGGACCTGACGATCGATGTGTCGCTGGTCGTCGGGAGCGCACTGGTTGCGGCCCTCTTCCTTGGCGGCCCCCTGATTCCTTGGGCGATCACACCTGCCTGGCTTGAAGGGATTATCTGTTTTCTCCTGTTTCTTATAAAGACCCTTGCCGTGCTCCTGATCCTGTCTTCGATAAAAGTGGCGACCGGCCGTATCCGGATCGACCAGCTGAATGATATCGGCTGGAAATATATCGCCAGCGCCTCCCTCGTGCAGGTGGGAATCGTCCTCGTGATGAACTATCTCTGGGTGTACGCATGAGCGTCCTTGGCGAAATGTTTGAAAACTTCCTGTCTCGTCCGATTACGATCCTCTATCCGAAGGAAAAGGTCCCGATCCCGGCAGCATTCCGGGGGAGAGTCGCAATAGCCGACGACAAATGTATCGGCTGTTCCAAATGTTCGCTGGTCTGCCCGGCGCAGGTTATCACCATGATTGACGGACCCCGGGATGTCGAATTCAAGGGAAAAAACCTCGCCCGGAAAAAACGGCCACAGGTAAAACTGTTCAAGTGCATCCGCTGCGGCCTCTGCGAGCGTCACTGCCCGACCGGGGCGATAGTGCTGAAAAATGAGCTCTCGTGTTCAGGTACTGACGGGGAGATCGTATTGACGGAATGAACTATGGACCCGGTATTTGATATCCTGCAGCGCAGGATACAGGATGCCCGCAGGCTGGTGATAGTAGGTATCGGGGATGAACTTATCCCCTCCGACCGTCTCGGTATGTACGCGGCACAGAAGATCGGTGAGGAACAGATCCCCGGTGTGACAATTTTTTTGGCCGGTACCGTTCCGGAGAGTATCACCGGCCCCCTCCGCAGGTCCCGGCCGGAACACGTGCTTTTCCTCGATGCTGCCGATATGGGCGCAAAGCCCGGTACGATCGCGCTCATCGGACCGGAACGGATCCGGGCAAGCCTGATCACGACGCACGTTCTGCCGCTCTCTGTTGTTATGGATTATATTGAACGGGAGACTGGTGCGGGGGTTACCCTGCTGGGGATCCAGCCCGATTTTACCGGGCCTGACAAAGACCTGTCAGAAGCGGATCTGGCGTACCTGGGCCGGAACCTGCGGTCGTTATCGCAGATCCTCAGGGACCGGCAGACATTATACACAGGGATGTGACGAACCCGGATTCTCTGGCGCTCCTGCCGGTCATACAGTGCAGGTCATAAGGAGACGATGAAGGAGAACCCGGGTCCGGATGCGGATGCCCGGCCGGATGCCTGGCGATAAACAACCAGCATGAACCGGCCATGACTGCCCGCCGCGATCCCGGAAGTTTACCGTCCGGGCTCCGGAAGAGGGAACCGGCAGTCGCCTGAGGGTGCACAGAAAGGAAACGAGTATCTTTTTTTTATACCTTCTAGTACTCTTTATTAATAACAGTGAATGCCGGGTCAGCCGGTATCAGGAAATCATGGATGAAAGATAAAAAGAAAGCACGGAGGAAAAGCGTACCGGTAACAGATAGTGCCCCGGAATTTCTGAACCACGTAAGAAACCTTGCGATACGATTTGATTTCCTTATCCTTTTTATCCTGATTTATATTGTTTACAATACCGTTTCCCTCATGACGATGAGCGGCGATACCAATCCCGCAGCATTTCTTCCGCTCTCCCTGATCCTCCACCAAACCCTGAATTTTGATGCCTTTGTCGGGGCCGGGCTCGGCCCCAATGTTGCGTATGCCTTCCCGCTGGTGAACGGCCATTACGTCTCGCTCTTCCCTATCGTTACCCCCATCCTGATCACGCCGGTGTATTTCGTTTCTTATCTGCTCTATACCGTTTTCCAGATACCGTTTGATATAACGGGCATCATGATCCTGGCAAAAACATCAGCCACGATCATTGCGACCCTTTCCTGCGTTTTCGTGTACCTTGCCGGAAAAGAATTATTCTCAAAAAAAATCGCTCTTGCAACCGCGCTTGTCTATGCATTTGCCACCAGCACATGGTCGGTGAGCAGCCAGGCGCTCTGGCAGCATGGTACCGTCGAATTACTGCTCATCCTTCTGATCTTCCTCGTGATCAAAAACGAACGGCAGCGATCGCGGAATACTGTCATTTTTATGGGGCTCCTCACCGGCCTGTTCCTCTTCAACCGCCCGCCCGATGCAGTCCTTCTCCTCCCCATCATCGGGTATATTGTCTGGTATGAAAGGCAAAACCTGCCGTTGTACGCGATATCCGCTGCAATTACCGGCCTGCCATTCCTGGTGTACAACCTGTCGATCTTCGGCACCGTGTTTGGCGGGTACAGCCAGAATCTTGGTTTTTTCTCATTCAGCCTTGATAGCATCGGGAATTTTGCAGGTCTGCTCGTTGCTCCCAACGTGGGGCTGCTCGTCTTTTCCCCGGTACTGCTCCTGTCCGTTTTCGGGTACCTGAAGCTGCATACCATTTCCTCTGTGCAGATCCGGCAGGTCCTTGTTGTTTTTGGCCCTGCAATTGTTCTGGAAATTCTGGTTTACAGCTTTTTTGGATTGTGGGAATCATCGGTTGCATTCTCCTACGGCCAGCGGTTCCTGACAGGATTTGTTCCCGTGCTTGCGATCTTTGTCGGGATTGCCTTACAGGAATTTTTTATCGCAGAGCCGGAAACGTTCAGAACGCGGGTTATCCGGGCTGTCATTGTTCTGCTGATTGTATCATCGGTTATTATTCAGGCGATCGGGGTTTTCTGCTATCCCCTCCTTCCTGACCGGAGTACGAGTTCTGAGAGGACATGGGACTGGGAACATAACATTGTCATTGAGAGCTACCAGTACGGGATTTCCCATATCGATTCGATCACAACATACTCCTTCCCTCCCCTGCCACCCCTGCTTCACCTGCAGTTTGACAAAACGGGGGCAACTTCTCCATAGCCTGGTTACCGTACTGTCGCCGGGGTAACGGGAAATTAAAAAAGTGCTCTGGAGAAATCATTTGATAGTAATTATGACGCTCTTTCGGGCTCTGCCCCTGCCGCTATGGCATCCCCCGATTGCGATTGTGCCGTATTACCTGTACGCAATCGTGGAGAAATTTCCCGTTCAGGGAATACCGGGGAATCGCAATNNAAAAAAAAGATCATCTGCAGGGACAGCCGCAAGTCTGTACTATACCTGATTACCCATCGACAAACCCCGCATTCAGAAAATTAAAAAAAGGGTATCAGGTCCGGTACCTGCAGGTTCCCTTATACCACCCGTGAGGTGGTTGAGGCCTCGATACCCCGATCAGTGATGATGAACGGGAGAAGACGCTGGGGTGCTGCCGAGTCCTTGATCTTCTGTACTGCCAGAGTCCGACTGATATCGGCCTGGGTGATCTCGGTCTTGAACTCGATGACAACATCAGCCGCACGCATCACCCTTGTCATCTCGATCGGCTGGTGGATGCCGGTATAGACCACAAACAGGAGATTGGCATTCCGGTTCCTCATGTCCTCGCGGGCATAGCGGAGGAACTTGAGGGCGACTTCAATTCCGTACTTGACGATAATGGTGGAGAGCGAGTCGACAACGATCCTCTTGCCGGCCATCTGGGTCATGTAGAGGTCCGGGTGCATCTCGGTGGCATCGATCATGCCTACATCCACGTCCCCTTCGTTCATCAGGTACGTGCCCTCTTCCCCTCCTTCCGCCTTCCAGAACTGGTTCGCTGCAAGGTCGACACCGGCAACCGGCGTACCGTAGATCATGATGAGAGTTCCCTCAGGAAACCCGCCATCAAGGAGCAGGTTGAGCCCTATGATACCGGTCGTCCGCTTCTTGACCTTCCCGCTGATAGGGATGTCCTGGATAACGCTCTTCGTGTCCATCGGGGATATACCGGAGAGTATTATTTAATTTCTGGTTAAAATGTTTATGGGAGCCCGGACGATTTTGTCGCAGAATATCCTGCGAAACCGGATTAAGAGCGCGATTCGCCGAATTTTTCCCTTAGTTCGCGGCGGAGGAGCTTCCACCCGTGGACCCGGGGCAGTGAACCGGTGACCATGAGCTTCCGCGGGATCTTATATCCTGCCATATAGTCGCGGCAATATGCCTCGAGTTCTTTCTCGCAAAGTGCCATCCCGGGCCGGAACACGATTGCCGCGATCGGGATTTCGCCCCTGCGTTCATCGGGCACACCGAAGACAGCAACATCCGCGACCGCCGGGTGCCGGATAATGACGTTCTCGACCTCGGTCGGGTAGATCTTCCATCCCGACATGATGATCATGTCCTTTTTCCGGTCCGTAATGCAGAGAATGCCATCAGGGTCGAGGTACCCGATATCACCGGTCAGGAACCAGCCGTCCGGCCTGAAGACTTCGCGGGTTGCCTCCGGCAGGTTCCAGTACCCCTTTGCCACTGCCGGCCCGCGGAGGGCGACTTCCCCGCACTCACCGTACGGGAGCTCTCGTTCCGGATCGCCGGTATCAACGATCCGGATCTCGGTGTAGCCGACAGCCACTCCGACGCTCTGATAATCCTTTGTCAGGTGAGGATACTCGGGGAGCGTGGTGGTACCGGAGCCAATCACGATCGTCTCCGAGAGCCCGTACGAGTTCGCGACCGGGATATGGTAGCGCTTATCGAAGGCTTCCCAGACCACCGGCAGGAGCTGGCCGCCCCCGGAGATGATCACCCGGGCACTCTTCAGCTGCTCCTCCGTACCGGGCGGGGAATGGACCAGGGAATGGATGACCGGCGGCATCCCGGCAAGCACCGTGACCCTGTACTGATCAGCAAGCTCAAGATACCGATCGAGATCAAACCGTTCCATCATCACATAAGTGCCCCCGGCCCGGATAACGGCGATCCCCCAGGACAGCCCGACATGGCCCATCGGATAGATACCGAGGTAGATATCCGTTGGCCGTAACCGGAGAGCGTCCCGTTCGGTATCGAGAGCAGTCATCCAGTTGCCGTGGGTGAGCATGGCGCCTTTGGGCCGTCCGGTCGTGCCAGCCGTATACTGGATATGGCAGAGATCTTCGGTTGAGCAGTTCGCTGCCCGCGTGTTCTCCGGGACAGGAGGGAACGAGTCCCATGCTGTGGATCCGTCGCAGGATCCGCCCGTGCAGATGATATGGGAGAGGGTGGGGGCATCCTTCCGGATGGTGCCGATGATTTTGACGCCCTGCAGGTCCGTGATGACCGTGCAGGCACCGGCATCGTTGATGAGCAGGAGCAGTTCCTTACCGCGGTACACGATATTGGTCGGCACTGCCACAGCGCCAATCCGCCAGATGGCAAAATAGCTGATCAGGTACTCGGGTGAGCTGTCGAGGTAGATACACACCCGGTCGCCTTTCTTCACGCCAAGCGACAGGAGACCGAGACCAACCCGGTTCATCTCGTCCCGGAGCCGTTTGTACGAACAGGTCACGTTCCGCGAGGGACAGATGAGCGCGGCCTTGGCTTCAGGAACGCTTTTTGAATCGAGAAGGGTGGTGACATTGGACATGGGGCACCGGGTATTGGAGTTGTTACAAAATTGGACGTTGATGTATATAGGCGTTCATTATGGGGGCGGCCCGGGATCTGTCAGCCCATCCGGCTCCCGGAACCGGAAAAAGAGACCGGGTATTATTCCCGGTTTTAAAAATATCTCATGAAAGGACGGAATGTTTTTTATGGTTCCTGCCCCGATTAATCAGTCTGACAGTTATGGCAGAAGAAAATCCGCAGCCGGAGAATACCGGAGAGCAGCCGTCACCGGCACCGCAGCAGCAGACAGCGCAGCAGCCCAGGGCCCCGCAGGGCCAGAACAGCTCCGGGCAGCGGAGGAACGACCGGCATGGCAATTCCCGCCATCACGATAGCCGGCAGGATCATCACCGGCGCGACCAGCAACAGTCCCCCGTGCCGAAAGCGCCGGAAAAACCTTTCGTAACAACAGGAAAAGATGAGGACCTTGATGACGAGGAAGAGACCGAGCAGGACCGCTCATCCCCGCAGGGCAGGCACCGTTACCGCGGTGGCAGGCCACCCAAGAAGATTATCGAGGAATGGGCAAACGACCCGTACTGCGAATAGCGGAAGAAGCGCGTTCCCGTTTTTTTGGGGCACTTCCCGCTCTTTTTAAAAACAGGCAATATAATTATATCCACCTCCCCGTTCCGGCAGGAGACGCGGTCAGAGTGCATCGATATAAAATGATTATGCATAAATACGCAGGAATAATACCATTCTTTAGAGTATTTATGGCAAACAACCGCATCCATGCTGCACTGCCTGTCGTGCTCCTCCTCTGTCTCGCAGTGATGGCCTTCAGCGCCGGCTGCCTCAGGGAGAGTTCGGTGGAAGTGACATCCATCACGGTCGGCGCCCAGAACGTGACGGGCTCCGAGGTCACCCTGAACGTGACGTCCGAAATACAGAACACCAATGGGGTCTCCTCGGGGATAGCGCGGGTCCAGCTCAAGGCATACGATACTGCAAGCGGTCTCGTTGTCGCGGATCAGACCGGCGATGCCGGCTTCCTCGGCATCCGCGGGTCCGGGTCCATCACTCAGACCCTCGTCCTCCCGAGGACAGGCTCCTACCGCCTCGTCAGCACGGTCTTCGAGAACGGCCAGCGCAAGGGGCAGGGAGAGCTGACCGTGTACAGTCTCGATCGGCTTACCCCCGATATCCAGAAGACCGGCCTTGCCATCACCGACATCGATTTCCTGGTAAAGAAGGTGGCGGATGACCGGGCGACCATCCAGACAGACATCTATTTCACCAACAATAACCGGGCCCCGAGCGGAGCGTTCGATATCGAAGTAAAGGCAAAGGAAGAGGACGCGAAGCTGCTTGCCGACAAGCAGCGGACCCACCTGGAGAGCATCCAGCCGGATGCCACGCGGGTATCCAGCGTGACCCTCTCCGTCCCCGACCAGTATAACTATGTTGTCGAGGTGCTGGTCTGGAAGAACGAGACGATTATCCTGCGGGGCGAGGGGAACGTAAGGCTCCGGCCCGGTATCCTGGTGAAAAATGATACGCAGTTTGTGACAAAACAGATCGAAACCTCGAAGTTTGTCGGGGAAAGCGGAGATTCTTACGCGATCCCGATACCGACTACCCGATCTCCCGGCTTTGGTATACCACTGGTCATCGCCGCTCTTGGCTCTCTTGCCGTGTTCATGCATATCAGGAGGCGGCAGCCATGACCGGGGAAGAGAGCACGCCACAAACGCCGGAGAATTCGTACTATATCCCCTCAAAGGAGAATACTATGACAAAAGACCCAAAACCTGCGGAGAAGAAGTCCGGAAACGACCTGCTCGGGCTGGCATATGTGGTTATCGGGATTTTCGTCCTGATAGCAGCATTCCAGCTCTATTTCACGATCCAGGATCTGATCAGGACCTGGTTTTCCGACCAGTTCGTGCCCGTCATTTCGTCCGTTTACTATGTTGCGGTTATCGTTGCCGGTGTCTGGCTGATCCGGGAATATATCCGGAAACAGTAAACCTCTAAAAAATTTTTTCGCCGAGCAGTCCCGGTACTTCCCCTGCTTTTACCATCCTGACCCCGATATTCTGCATGTCCCGGGTATTGGCCCGGTGCACTTCTCCGGTGGATGCCCCGGTCGCGTCATCGATGAGCACGACCGGGTAATTGTATGCAATACCATCGAAGACTGTGGTCCGGATGCAGTTCGGGGTCTGAATGCCGCACACATAAAGGGTTGAAACCTGAAGCGTCCGGAGCATCAGGTCGAGTTCCGTACCGATGAAGGCGCTCATCCGGGTCTTGGTGAGCACATACTCTCCTTTCAGGGGCGTAAGTTCATCGATGACTGCTGCCCCTCTCGTTCCCTCAACCGCAAACGGGGATCTGGCGAAGAGCTCCTTCCTTGTGATCTCCACATCCGAACCGTCAGGCCTGTGTACCCGCAGGACATGGAAGACCGGCAGGGACCGTTTCCTGAACTCTGTAAGTACAGCCTGGATCTTCGGGATCACTGCCGGTGCCCCCGCGACTTTCAGCGGTTTTTCCTCTAATATAAAATCGTTCTGCATATCGATGATCAGGAGTGCTGGTTTTCTCATGAGGATCCCCCGTCAGATTATTTTACGCCCGGGACATAATACCTTGCAGCAGGTTTCTGGAGAACGTCATGGATCCTATCCTTCAGCCGATAATCCTGTTTTTTACGGGGATTATTGCCGGTACAGAATCCGGCCTCTTCGGTGTCGGGGGCGGCTCCCTTATGACACCGGTCCAGTTCTGGCTGTATACCGCCAGCGGGATGGACAGCACGCTTGCCACCCGGCTTGCCTTCGGTACATCGCTTGCCGTGATAATCCCGACCATGATCAGCGGGGCGCTGGCCCACCATAAACACGGTGCGGTGGAATGGCACGCGGCCCTGCCTATGGGAGTTGCCGCGATCATCGGCGGATTTGCCGGGGGGATTGCGGCATCCTATGTCCCGGGCCACGTGCTCCGTCTGTTCTTTGCGATCTTTATTCTCATCATGGCAGTCCGCATGGTCTGGCACATCCGGGAATGTTCCGAATGCGAGATGCGGGGATCGGTTATCCGGTTTCTTATCACCGGGTTCTTCATCGGCATCCTTTCCGGCCTGACCGGGCTTGGCGGCGGCGCGCTGCTCGTACCGGTCCTGGTCCTCCTGTTCGGCTACCCGATGCACCGGGCGGTCGGCACGTCATCGGCCTGCCTGATCTTCTCCTCGTGCGGGGCGGTGACCGCGTATGTCATCACCGGCTGGGGTGTGGCCGGGCTCCCCCCGTACTCGATCGGGTACGTGGACCTGCTGACCTTTGCAATCCTTGCGGTGACTACGATCCCGGCTGCCCGCATCGGTGTGCGGTTTGCCCATTCCTGTTCCGGCAGGAACCTGCAGATCCTCTTTGCGATCATGATGGTGCTGATCGGTCTCTCCATGCTGGTGAGCGTGTGATGCGGGAGAGCGGCTGCGGGATTTTTTCAGGAGAAATATCGGCAGTATCTCCTTTCCGTTTATCCGAAGTTTTTACCGGATGGTAGAACGATACAGGGATATTTTAAGAAGGAAAAAAGCTAAACAGAATCAGCCAGAGACGAAAGCGAGGTGACGATATGCCAACGAGTAAGAAACAGATGACGAAGCTGAACCAGGTGAAGAAGGCCAAGGCAGAAGAGCTCTCAAAGCAGGCGGCTGCGGGCAGCAAAGAGGCCCAGAAGAAGCTCAAAAAGCTCGAGAAGAAGATCAAGTGAGCCACCGGGAAGCGGCCCCGCTCATTTTTTTTAAATCTCTAAAAAAATCCGGAAATTTTTTTTAAAAAAGATTTCAAACGATCGCGATTAAATTTTTTCAACCGGATCGTGAATAAAAAAATCAATCGCAATCAAATTTTTTTAAATAATCCACCATATATGGTGTGTATTTTTAGAGCGAAGTAGTGGTCAAAATTGACTGCGCACAAATGAAGAGCCCCGCCATGCGTTTCTGTTGGCGGTTCTCTGCGCTGACGGATGGACAGGATACAGCGATTGTACAAAATGGATAATGGAAAGGTTGTTCCCGTTGGTTGGCTGTGTACGGACGGTTCTGATAAGTTGTCGGTTGGCAGGGAAATATTTACGAGAGAGAAAAATAACGATCAACCGTGAACCTATCAGCACCGAAAATAGAAAAGTTTATTTGATGGATCGCTCAACCCAAAAAGATGTCAAATAGAGATGCAATGGTCATTCTCGTCTTTGTCTGTCTTGCTGTTATTCTGGTGGCAGGATGCGCGAACAGCTCTGCGAATAATGGTGCGGCCACCCCAGAGACTTCAAATTCTGTAATGATAACGGCGGTTGCATCGCCACTGCCAACAACATCTGCATCGCAGGATCCAATTGTCGGCAAATGGTCATACACAACCCCTCACGGTAGCAGTGCGCAGGTCGTCTTTGGCGCTGACGGAAGTTTTTCAGGATATATCGATGGAGGTAGTCAGGTAATAAGATCCGGAACCTGGCAAAATATTGGCGGCGGCAAGTATACCGTAACGATCTCAGGTCAGGCTTCGCCCGAGAACTGGATGCTTAATATCAATACCAACATGGCCTACAATAGCGCGTACCCGACTCTGGGATATTCCCGTGTCAGTGGGGGATAAGGCAGTTTCAATCTGTTTGTACGTGCAACGCGGGTATCATTTCAAATTGGTTATGTGCTCTTGGGAATGGGGACGATATTCGATCGTCCCCGCAAACAGATACCAAAAGAAAACGCGGTTCTGATAAGTTAGCGGTTGATGTATGATCTTTTACCCCGTTATTAAATCTCGATCAACCGTCAACTTATCAGAACCGGGAGGGAGATTATTAGCACCGCGCGGTCAGATATTTTTATCAGAAGACGTGATGGAAGGATGTTTCCACCAGCCCCCCTGATTTTCGTTATATTTTTCAGATCTTATCCGTTCATCTGTACCACTAAGGTGCAGAATGGAATTATATAGTAAAAATCTACACGCTGGTACTGTGAAACCGTTTCCATCGCAACCGGAAGCGTATCACGGATGAGGCTGTCTGATGACTACCGAACCGATTCAGGCAATGATAAGAAAGCAGATCAAACCAGCGATCGTACTCTTTTTTGTACTCACGCTTCTGTTGGGGATTGTCTACCCGCTGGTTGTAACAGGCATCGCCCAGGTGATCTTCCCGGTCCAGTCGAATGGGAATGTACTTGAACATAACGGGAAGGTAGTCGGTTCTGCACTGGTCGGCCAGCCCTTTACCTCGGCAAAATACTTCTGGGGTCGTCCTTCTGCAACCTCGCCCGTGCCATATAATGCCGGTGCTTCATCGGGATCAAACTTGGGGCCGAACAACCCCGCGCTCACTGACGCAGTGAAAGCCCGGGTCGATGCCCTGCATGCAGCCGATCCTACGAATACACAATTGATTCCCGTCGATCTGGTCACCGCATCAGGAAGCGGTCTTGACCCGGATATCAGCATCGCTGCTGCCCAGTACCAGGTTTCCCGCATAGCCCGGGAACGGAACCTGAACGAGCAGGATGTGCAGGCGCTCGTTGCACAGCAGAGCGAGCCCCGCCAGTTCGGTATCTTCGGGGAGCCCCGCGTCAATGTCCTCTCCCTGAACCTTGCGCTCGATGATCTCAGTGCCGGTCGTATTTCTGCACCGCAACAAACCACGACGCACCAGAACCATGAGCCGCTCGTTTTTGGCATGAGGATGTCTGACTGGCTCCAGATTATCATCTTCATTATCATCATTGCATTCCTGGTTGTTCCCCTCGGTGGGTGGATGGCAAAGGTCTTTACCGGCCAGCCCAATTTCCTGTCTCCGGTCATTGACCGGATCGAACAGAAATTCCTCGCACTGGGCGGGATAAATCCGGGCGACGAGATGGACTGGAAACAGTTTGCCGTGGCCCTCCTGGTCTTTTCCGTACCCTGTGTTCTTTTTGTATTCTTCCTCCAGCTCTTCCAGCAGTTCCTTCCGCTCAATCCTGCCGGCCTCGGGGCCGTGCCATGGGATCTTTCCCTTAATACCGCAGTCAGTTTTGCCACCAACACCAAC
>PMKW01000192.1 GCA_003157895.1 Methanoregula sp.
TACAAATTCCTCATTATACAAACAGTGAGACATTTATCAGTGTCATCGATGATCATATCGTAATCGCACTGCTCATCGTACTTATTCCCTATTCGATTTTCTATGAAATCTGGGCACGCAAAATTTTCGGTATTCAGGAACTTATCCCGGATTTCCTTGAACGAATGGCAGGAATCAACCAGGTCGGACTCACTATTGCCCAGGCAATTTCTATCATGGTTAATACCAATCTTGGAATTATCAGCTATGAAATAAGAAGGATAAAAAGGGATATGGACTGGGGGGCAAATTTTACCGAAGCACTGGTGAGGTTTGAAGAGCGGGTCAGATCACCTTCGATCGCACGGACGGTGACTCTTATCACCAAGGCAAGCGAGATGAGCGGGCATATCGGTGAAGTCTTATCGATTGCCTCCACTGATGCAAAAATGACTGAAATATTGAAAAAAGAGCGCCTTGCGGAGATGTTTATTTACACTGCTATCGTGTATCTATCATTTTTCGTATTCCTTTTCGTTGTCGGAGTCCTGACAACACAGTTCCTCCCCGTCCTGGCTAATATCTCCACCCAGGGGCTTCCTGCAACCGGAGCACTTTCAGGGATTGGATCGATACCAATAGCGACATTCGGGAGGCTCCTTTACCACGCGTGTCTTATCGAGGCACTTTTTTCAGGGCTGATTGCCGGGCAGATGGGAGAATCATCACTTGCAGCCGGTGTTAAGCATGCATGTGTTTTACTCGTAATATCTCTCGTGGCATTTAATTTCATTCTTGTATGAGCCTCATAAAATGGCAAACCGGACATGAGAACGTGATAATGAAGATTTATCGGTAATGGACTAAGGACGGTTGATGAATATTTGTTCCGTTTTGATCTCTTCCGCCTCTTCGTCTGGGAAAGGACTCGGAAAAAACTCAAATTCATCACATTTGTTACTGTTCTTCGAAATCTGGGTTGGTTGAAGTTGGTAGGGATTGATGACTTGCCAAGGTTCACGGAGGAAAAATTAGAGGAGTACTGATCCCACTGCTCGACAAATTCAAGCGAGAGGGAGAGGGTTCCGTACCTGACAAGTTGCTTGTTGTATTCCGGCCAGTTTCGCTTGTTATTATATTTCTTGCCCCAACGCTCCAATTTTGCCATCAGTTCTTGCTTGGTTCTCTTACTGGATAGACATAAGCTCACTTCGGGGGGATGCCGCATTTATGCAACACAACATCGTCAGAAAGTGCACTGGTAGAGCGACGGGGAGGTCGGGAATGGATCATCGGTCTGCCAACGGGAACTCCAATAATATCCTGCACCGATAATCCCTGTTTCCCTTTACGTATCCGTTCAGAAGAAGAATTTTCTCCTCCGCTCACGAAATATAATGATAGATTCCCGATCCGGCTGCCGTATCAGCAATGGTCTCCGCCATGTCACTCTCCAAAGGCTGTGTTCTCTGCCACCAGGGCGCAAAGATGGTGCTGTTCGTTACGGGACGCTGCCACCGTACCTGCTGGTACTGCCCGCTCTCCCGTGAGAGGAAGGGGACCGATACCGTCTTTGCCAACGAGCATCCGGTCGATATCCCTGCTCAGATTATCCAGGAGGCCGAGAACATGAGCGCACTGGGGACAGGTATTACCGGGGGCGAACCGCTCCTCTGCCTCGACAAGGTGACGGAATATTGCCGGCTCTTAAAGGAGCATTTCGGCCAAAAACACCAGATCCACCTCTATACGGCAAAAGCCCCGACTGACGAGGATCTGGCACAGATGCAGGGGCTCGTGGACGAGATCCGCCTTCACCCCCCTCATGAATGCTGGAAGGAGATCCTGGCGTCGGATTTCATCACCTCCGCACGGCACGCAAAAGAGAGGGGATTTGATATCGGCATTGAAGTGCCGGCACTGCCCGGGCTCGAACTGCTCATCCCGGCACTCCCGTACCTCGACTTCCTCAACATCAACGAGCTGGAATGGGGGGAGAGCAATGCCTACCAGATGCGGGAGCGGGGCTACGAGCTCGCTGACGAAGAGCACAACGCCATTGAAGGGGCAAAAAACTGGGCGGAGGAACTCTGCCGGCACGAGAAGGTGCACTGGTGCTCCTCGGCGTTCAAAGACTCGGTGCAACTGAGGGAGCGTTTAAAGCGGGTGGCATACAACACAGCCCGGCCATTCGACGAGATCACCGATGACGGCACGATCGTATACGGGGTCTTCGAACCAGTGTCGGGCAAAACCGTTACCGTAGCATCGTTCTTTCTTGAGCGGTTCGAGCCGGACAGTTTTTTACTCTTCGAAGGCAGGGTCGAGATGGCATGGTGGCTCCTGGAGAAATATGCGGACGAGCTGGAGGGAAAGAAATACGTTATTGAACGGTATCCCAATGGCGGTATGGTCGTGGAGATGACCCCGCTGTGACTGTACGAGATCTGATCGACCCGCTCTACGAGCGTTACCTCCGCATGCAGTGCCGGCACGTACCCAATCATATCGCCATCATCCAGGATGGTAACCGCCGCTATGCGAAGATGCGGGGCATCGATACCGCAAGCGGCCACCGTGCCGGGGCGGACAAGACCGAGAAGATGCTTGACTGGGCGCACGAGCTGGGTATCCGTCACATCACGCTCTATACCTTTTCAACGGAGAATTTTTCCCGCAGTAAGGACGAAGTGCAGTACCTTTTCGAGATGTTCAAGGAAAAATTTACCGGTGTCATGAAGGACGAACGGGTGATAAAATACCGGATCCGTGTGCAGATGGTAGGCGACCGTTCGCTGCTTCCGGACGACCTGCGGGCGGTGATCGATGCTGCTGAAACCTCAACCCGGGACTATGACGGGTTCTGCCTGAATATCGCTCTTGCCTACGGGGGGAGGAACGAGATCGTGCTGGCTGCCCGCGAGATCCTCACCGAGGTTGCTGGTAACGGACTGGACCCGGATACCATTGATGTCCGGATGGTGGAACAACACCTCCACGAGGGAAAAGGGATACCTCCGGTAGATCTGATCATCCGGACCGGTAACGAATACCGGACTTCCAACTTCCTGCCCTGGCTTGCAAGCGGACATGAGTCGGTAGTCTATTTCTGCGCCCCCTACTGGCCGCTGTTCCGAAAGATCGATCTGCTGCGGGCTATACGCATCTACGACCAGCGGATAGCGGTAAAAACCGGTGGACATACCGGCAGGTAAGAACCGGATCGCGTACTATATTTCATTTGGATGACAGATCAGGAGATGACAGGGTATGACGGAAAAAATAAAGACCGGTGCAACCTGGCACAACACCTCGGTGGTCCTGCGGTCGGATATGTACCGTAAGGCACTCGAACAGGGAATTGACATCAACGATGCCTGCAACCGGGCACTTGCCAGCCTGACAGGGAGTGAATACCCAGGACGGCAGATGGATGAAGTCCCCGCCCCGCCACCCGTTATCATAGCAAAGGATGGTTCCACCCCGTACGCTCCCGGAGGTGGAGAAAAATCCCCGTCACAGAAGCTGCACCCGGTCATCAACGCGGACGATCCGGCCGCACCGGCCAAAGTCGTGCAGGCAAAAACCAGGCCGGTAAAAAAAGCACCGGCAGAGCCCCCGGCTCCTGCACCAGCCCTCCCTGAAGAAAAACCAATCGCAGCTCCCGCTGCAACCACGAAAAAGGGGGCGGTTAAAAAAGGCCAGACCGCATCGACAAAAAAAAGATCCAAAGGAGATGCGCTGAAAACATTTTTCTCCACAAAGATTGCCCGCTCCGACGATGAGGAAGCCCGCATGAGTAAAGACGATCTCTACGAACTGTTCGCCCGCTTCTGCCGCGATCATCGTATCGCACCAGTTCCGGAGCGGAAAACGGTCACCGTTGCGCTGAAAAACCAGTTTGCCCTCACGGAAAAACTGGTTGACGGGACATCGTTCTGGACCGGCATCCGGCCGAAATAACGGTTTTTTACTTCCCGAAACGGCGGATGCGGGACTGGTAGTCCCGTAGAATCCGCAGGAAATCCACGTACCTGAAATACTTCCAGTTTACATCGGAGAAGAAGAGCTCGGAATAGACCGACTGCCAGATAAGGAAATCCGTTAAGTAGTCGCCCCCGCTCTTGATTACGACATCCGGAATATACCGGAAGGTAAGATAGGAGTCAAGAAGCTGTTCGTCCACCGTATCTGCGGGAACCTTGTCTCTTGCCATCCTCCGGATACACTCGGTTATCTCCTCTCTCCCGCTCTTGCCGACAGCCACCACCACGTCCATGCCTGTCCCGGTCACCTCGTTATGGTCCCCATAATGGAGGTTGAGTTTTGCGATGGTGCCGATCTTCCTGATAGCCGGTAAAAAGGCATCGGGTTCGCCAGGTGCGGGCGTCGAGATATGGAAAGTGAGTCCCTGGATCCCTGCGGATTTTGAAGGATAGTACTTTGCTACATAAGCCGATATGGCATTGCACCAGGAAGTGACGCGATAGAGGTTTTCCGGGGCATCCGCCATATCCTTTGCATCGATCATGAAACACACGTGCCCCGGCAGATCAGTGATCTGCCGTTTGAGCAGGTGGGCATACAGCCAGTAGATCATCTCTACCTGAATTATAGTGCTTTAAGTTAAAGATGCTTGAGGATACGTTGGATAGGATATTCTCCATCCCTTCTGCAGGTAAAAATGAAGGGTTACAGGAACCGGACGGGGAGCCGGATTGCCACGGCCCGTATAATCCGGCAGGACCCGGCCGACCTGAAAGCCACTCCTGTACTGGTGTTCTCAGTCAATTCCCCCGGATACCATTTTCTCCCGTAAACCGGGTTCCGGCAACAGGAGCAATTATAAACAATCTCATGAAATGATCAACCGATCAATGTATTCTTATCCAGGTCGACCACATCATGCAATTTTCATATGTATAGTGAGGGGTTGTGATGAACCGTAACTGGTGTTGTACTCTCCGGGAATGGCCATGCTGACCTTTGTCGGCATCGGGCTGTTTGACAAAACGGACATCTCGGAGAAGGGTCTGGCCTGCATCCGGCAGGCTGATCACGTTTTTCTGGAGAGTTATACGTCGTGCCTCATGGGATCTACCCTTGAGGAGCTGGAGCAGTATTACCAGAAACCGGTACTCCGGCTCTTCCGCGAGGATGTTGAGCAGCACCCGGAACACCTTCTTGAGCTTGCCGGAAAAGAGGTGGTGGTGTTTCTCTGTGCCGGTGATCCGATGGTCTCCACAACACATGCTGACCTGCGCATACGGGCCGCGGAGCGGGGGATCAGGACGTCGATCATCCATGCTGCATCGATTGCAAGCGCGGTCTGCGGCCTCACCGGGCTCCAGAACTATCGTTTCGGGAAGTCCTGCTCCCTCCCCTTCCCGCAGAAGAACTGGTTCCCCACAACGCCGTTCGACGTGATCACACAGAACCTCGCCCTCCGGCTGCATACCATTGTGTATCTTGATATCCGGAAAGACCGGTTCATGACGATTCCCGAGGCGGTCGGGCTGCTGGAACAGATGGCACAGGAAAAGCTGGTATCCGTCCCGATGTACGTGGGGGTAGCCCGGGCAGGCTCGGACAACGTCACTGTACGGGCCGGGCCAGCTGAGAAGATCCGTGCCGAAGAATTCGGCCCGCCGCTCCATATTCTTGTTGTACCAGCGGAACTGCACGACATGGAACGGCGCTACCTGGAGATGTTTGCCGGTTTATGAAAACAGATGAGTGCCTGGACCTCCTTGCCATGCTTATCGGGACGGCAACCATTAATGCCCCCGAGAAAACGCCCCTGTACCAAAGTGCAGAGGCAGTGCTCGTAATGACCCGGGCATACGAGAGCGATGGGAGGACATTTTTCAAATCCGGCGACCCGGTCAATGCCCTTGCCAGCGCCTGGTACGGGTCCGGGTGGCTCCACTTCGGCATCACATACGGGTTTCTCGGGATGAGGCTGCCGGCCGGCTGCCCATTCCTGAATCCCTGCGAATCCCTGCCGGCATCCTTTGCTGAAAAGCTTGAGGAGAAGACCCGCCGGTACCAGCGGCTGCTCGACACTGCCCGGGCATCGGTGGAATGCGCAGGTGAACCGGCAACGGCAAGCAATGGGTTTTCAGAAAAGGTCCTCTTTATCGCTGCCCTGTATGCAGCACAGGGCGCCAGGTGCCTCAGGAACGAGGTATACGAAGATGCCCTTGCCTGCTTCAGTTACGGGCATGGCTGGCTCGATGCCGGAGTCACTTCCGGACTTTTTCTCATCACTGACCACCACGACCTGTTTACCGTGTAACACCTCCATACGGGGGTGCCGGCTCTTCCGGCAAGAGGGTATTCACCCCGACACATTCTTCTCTGTTTCCTCCGACAGTAGAAGGTATAAAAACGTTTATACTATGCCCAATAATTTCTAGCAACAAATGATACCCCGGGCGGGTTTTTAAGAGCGTGGACAGAAATGGATATATCGCAGCGGAAATGGTTGTTCATCTCGATCGGTTTCTCGCTCTTCGTCCTCATTGTCATTCTCTTCTTCACTATCAATGAGAATACCCTTACCTATTTAAAGGAAATCAATCCCTGGTTTCTGCTCCTTGCCTTCATGACCCATCTCCTCACTATGTGTTTCTGGGCATTGCGTGTCCAGAAGATGTCGGGATCTCTCGGGTACCGGATCGGGTTCTTTTACAGCCTCAACCTTGTCTTTGCCAACCTGCTCGCCGCGGCAATAACACCGGCACAGGCAGGAGGCGAGCCGGTCCGTATCCATGAACTCTACAAAGCAGACGTCCCTCTTGGCGACGCCACCGCCATCGTGATCATGGAGCGGGTACTGGACGGGATCGCACTCGCAGGTCTTGCTGCCTTCGCCATGATTGTTCTCACCGACCAGTGGAAGAGTCTCGGCACCGTTTCGGAAATCATGGTGTTCGTCATCTGGATATTCGTAGCCGGATGCCTCGTTTTATTCTACCTTGCTATCCGGCGTCCCGACGTGGTGAAAAGGGTGGTGAACCGCTGTACCCTGTTCCTGACCAGGACCTGGGAGAACAAACGCGTCGATGAAATGCTCGTCCGTGCAGACAAGGAAATCGACAACTTCCAGAGCGCAACCATCCGGTTTGTCCATACCGCCAAGGGAGGGCTCTGCTGGGGAATGCTCTTTACCCTGCTCTACTGGGTATCAGAGATAGTGACCGCATCCCTCATCCTCATGGGGCTCGGCCAGCCACCCCTTATCCTCGAATCGTTTGTCATCCAGCTTATCCTTGCCATCCTGATGATGATGCCGCTGACTCCCGGCAGTTCCGGTATTGCCGAAGTAGGTGCCACCACCATGTATGCCATTTTCATCCCTGCATCGATCGTCGGGATCTTCGTGGTTCTCTGGCGGGTAGTTCTCTATTACTTCAATATTGCCCTTGGCATTCTCTCAAGCATCATTATTGTCCGCAGGGAAGCAAAAATGGCCGAATAATCCCCCTGTTTTATGACCTTAACCCTTATCACGGTGAACAACAATCACTGTGCACTGAATGACACTGGTGAAGTGCGAAGTCCAGGGGGTATTTGTCGCTTTCAATAATGCCACAACCGTACCTCTGGTTATCCTTGCCGACGGGGATGGTCGCATCCTGCCTATATTCATCGGCATCTGGGAAGCCGTCTCGATCAACAGTGCAAAGATAAAAGAGGTGCTCCCGCGGCCGTTCACCCACGATCTTTTCATCGACCTGTGTGCGAAATTTAATATAACCCTGCGCTCGCTGCAGATCGACAGTATCGACAATGGGGTCTATTATGCCCAGCTGGTCCTCGTATCAGACCTCCGCGAGGAATATCTCGACTGCCGGCCGAGTGACGGGGTCGCCCTCGCCCTCAGGGCGGATATCCCTATTTTTGTGGATGAAAGCGTGCTTGCGTCTGCCGGGCAGAAGAGTGTCGATCTCCCGGAGATCATGGACCTTGCAACATTCCTGCAGAAATAAGGAAAGGATCAGGTGCGCCGCCGCTCCAGCTCGGCAATGACATCGGAAAAATCAATGTCTGCCGCACGGAGTGCAACGAGGATGTGGAAGAGCAGATCGGATGTCTCCTCGACCGTCCGTTCAGGAACGCCGTTTTTTACCGCAAGGATAAACTCGGTCGACTCCTCACCCACCTTCTCAAGAACCTTGTCAATGCCTTTCTTGTCGGTCAAGAGCCGGCTGGTATAAGAATCGGGCGTGGGATTTTCTGCCCGGCTGCAGACCACTTCCCAGATCTCGGCAAGGACCCGGGGATCAGTCGCCTTTTTCATGCATCCTCCGGGGGAAGGAACACTTCACCGATCTCAAAACCGCAGAAGCGGCGGCAGAGTATGCGCGCTTTCTCGATATTGCAGCCGGCCTTGCCGATTGCGATCCCAAGGTCGCTCCGTTGCCGCACGAGTACGTTCACCGGCCCTGTATCCCCCTCGCGTTCTATGCCGGTCACCTCTGCCGGCTTGAAGATATTGGTGATGAAGTCCTCGGGTTTTTCCGCATGTTCCACCATCTCTATCCGCTTTCCCAGCACATTCTGGAGACGCTTGATATTGTCACCCTTCTTTCCGATCGCGAGGCCCATGTCCCCCTGCCGGATCACATAGATGACCCGGTCGAACCGATCGTCGATCACGCAGTCGAGTGCGGTCGCCTTGGTAAGAATTCTCAATTCCTCAATGTACCGTCGTTCCTTAAAACCGATATTGCGCTCCATGATAAAATCAATCCTATTGTATCCGCTGATTTTGGGATATTCGAAACTTGGTATCTGTGATCTAATGTCCGGCAACCCGGGTGGTGTTCATCTGATTTTATGAAATGATCACGCTGCTATTTTAAAAAAGTTGTGAAAGAGATTCAGAAGATCAGCTGATGGTATAGGTTATCGTAACCGTTGCAGAGACCGTGACATCGCCGGACTGAATAGGTGTTGCAGCAGCGGACTTCGCTGATGTCCCGTCAAGGGCATAGTTCTGGAAGTATACCGGGGAATAACTGCTGCCGGTCTCTGCCCGCTGGACACCGGTGATGGTGGTCCCCATGGCGGCAGAGATGGTGTCCGCATCAGATTTTGCGCGGGAGACTGCCTCCTTGAGGGCCTCGGTGCGGAGTTCCTGTTCCTTTTCATCGGAAAGCATGAACTGGATGGAGTCGGCTTCGTTGATGCCGTTCGCTACGGCCGTATCAATGACCTCTCCCGTCTGGTTGACGTTGTGGAGGGTAACAGTCAGCCTGTTGGTAACCTGGTACGTCTTGATCTTCGGCTTCAGGATGCCAGTGGAATCCTCATACACCGGGTAAATATTGTATCCGGTTGTCTTGAGAGCATCATCGGGGATACCCGCGGCAACGAGCGCATCGTGCACCGTGGCCATCTTCTGGGCATTTTCGGTCTGGGCTATTTTCACATCGCTGTTCTCAGTCTGGACCGCAAACGTGACCTGTGCCCGGTCGGGCGTACCGATGACGTTGCCGGTACCGGCAGTCTGGATCACATGTTCACTGGCAGTATCGGAGGCTGCAGTTGCACAGCCAACAAGGGCCAGGGCAATGATGAGGAGACCCAGGGTAAGGAGTTGGATCGTTCGTTTCATAGTATTCGCATAACCTTCTCCGGAATCGGGATTAAAGGTTCCTTTGACTGCGAAAAGTATCGCAGTTATCAAAAAAAGGCCGCTGCTGTACCGGAATTGCAGCAATCTACCAGTATTTCCAGGGTGCACCACAGTAAAGATAGATTATCCCAAAGGCCCAATACTTGAGACGACTAGAGCATGACAGCGACAATCGTAGAGAAGATATTCTCAAAAAAATGTGGCAGCGACGTGAGGGCAGGCGACGTGGTCATGGCCCCTCTTGACGGGGCAATGATCCATGATATCACCGGCCCACTTGCCATCCAGAAGTTCTACGAGATGGGCGGAAGGAAGGTCTTTGACCCCAAACGCATCATCATGCTCTTTGACCACCAGATACCTGCTGACTCCATCGAGGCTGCAAGCAACCATGTCTACATGCGGAAGTTTGCACTGGAGCAGGACATCCATAACTATGATATCAATGAGGGAGTGTGCCACCAGGTGACGATAGAGAAAGGCCGGGCAGCGCCGGGTGAGATCGTAGTCGGTGCAGACTCCCACACCTGCATGTATGGTGCTGCAGGAGCATTTGCTACCGGCATCGGTTCCACGGACATGGGTTTTGCCCTGAAGTTCGGGGCCCTCTACTTCAAGGTACCGGAAACGATCCGTGCCGAAGTATCAGGAAAGTTCCAAAAACGGGTTGGAGCAAAAGACCTGATCCTCTCCATTGCCGCAGACATCGGAGCCGACGGGGCTACTTACAAGGCAATCGAATTTACCGGAAAAACCATCAGAAAACTCGACATGGCAGGCAGGATGACGCTCTGCAANNATGGCGATCGAGATGGGCGGGAAGGCCGGCATCGTTGCGCCGGACAAGGTGACATGGGAGTATATGAAAAGCCGGCGGAAGATGAAACCGTTCGAACTCGACAGCGACAAGGATGCAACGTTTGCGGAGCGGAGGACATACCATGTTTCTGACCTCGAACCGCAGGTCGCTGTTCCGCACAATGTTGATACCGGTGTCCCAGTCGGAAAGGTTGCCGGAACGCACGTGGACCAGGTATTCATCGGCTCATGCACGAACGGGCGCTTCGAGGACCTTGTTGAAGCGGCAGAGGTTCTGGGAAAGCAGAAGTTCAGCCCGAAGTGTCGTGTCATTATCATCCCGGCCTCCCGCGATGAGTACCTCAAAACCCTCAAAGCTGGACTTGTCGAGAAGTTCGTGAAGGCTGGTGCACTGGTCGAGGCGCCATGCTGCGGACCGTGCATGGGCGGGGCGTTCGGACTTATTGCACCCGGCGAAATCTCCCTTTCGACCTCGAACCGGAACTTCAAGGGCCGACAGGGAAGCACCGAAGGCAAGGTCTACCTCTGCTCCCCGGCAACGGCAGCGGCGAGCGCTATCATGGGCGAGATCACCGACCCGAGGGTGGTATGACCATGACAGCAAAGAAGACAGTGCCGGTCAGAAAAATCATAATCACCGAGGGGCCTGTTGCTAAGAATGCACGGGTCTGGAAGTTCGGCGATAATATCGACACCGATGCGATCATACCAGGCCGGTTCCTCACCATCAACAACCCGGATGAGCTAGCAAAGCACGCCTTTGAAGGGACCCGGGACGAATTTGCAAAGAAGGTGCAGCAGGGCGATGTTATTGTAGGAGGACGCAACTTCGGCTGTGGCTCGTCCCGCGAACATGCGCCGCTGGCCCTGATGGGAGCCGGCGTCAAAGTAGTGATTGCCCGGTCATTTGCCCGGATTTTCTTCCGGAACTCGATCAATGTCGGTGTGCTCCCGGTAGTCTGCCCGGACGCGGATAAGATCGCCGACGGGGCGAAGATCGGCCTGAATATCAGAGAGGGATTCCTTGAGGCGGACGGGAAGAAGTACGCAATCGAGCCTGTTCCGGCGTTCATGCAGGGTATCATCGATGCCGGCGGGCTCGTAGAATACGCGAAAAACCTCACGGAGATACCCCAATGTACAAGATAGCCGCAATCGGCGGGGATGGGATCGGCCCGGAGATCGTTGCCGAGGGAAAGAAAGTACTGGAAGCGGCAGGTGAGGAATACAACTTCGATATCCAGTGGACGGATTTCGATATCGGGGCTGACCGCTACCTTGCCACCAAGAAACTCATTACAGAGGACGACTTAAAAGAACTCGGCAAGTTCAAGGCGATTTACTTTGGTGCCATTGGCGACGAGCGGGTAAAACCCGGGGTGCTGGAAAAGGGTATTCTCCTTGCACTGCGCTTCCATTTCGACCAGTACGTGAACCTCAGGCCGATCAAACTCCTCACCGGTGTAGAAACACCGCTCGCCGGCAAAGGCCCGAAGGACATCGACTTTATTGTCGTCCGCGAGAACACTGAGGACTTCTATGTCGGTATCGGCTCGCGTTTCAAGAAGCACCAGAAGATCGAGCTCGATGTTGTCCGCGACANNCCCGAAGGGTGCAGACCTATGCGTTTGACCTCGCCATGCAGCGGAAGAAGAAACTGACCTCGGTGGACAAGGCCAACGTCCTCTCGGACGTGTACGGCCTCTGGCGGGATGTCTTTTCAGATACCGCAAAGAAGTACCCTGAGGTCACCACAGAATTCAACTTCGTGGACGCGGTCACGATGTGGTTCGTCAAGAACCCTGAGTGGTTCGATGTCGTGGTCACGCCCAACATGTTCGGTGATATCATCACCGATCTCGGCGCTATGATCCAGGGCGGGCTCGGCCTTGCTCCCGGGGGGAACATCAACCCGAAGGGCACCTCCATGTTCGAGCCGATCCACGGTTCCGCCCCAAAGTACAAGGGCATGGGCGTGGCAAACCCGATCGCCACCATCTGGGCAGGCTCGCTCCTGCTCGACCACCTTGGCGAGCACAAGGCTGCGGCAGCGGTTGTGAAGGCAATTGAGACGAGTATCAAGGATGGCGTTGTGACAAAGGATCTCGGCGGTTCTGCTTCAACGGAAAAGGCCGGGTCGTACATTGCCGCGTGCGTGAAGAAGGGGAAGTAATCCTTTTCTAAAACAGGGCCCTTCTCACTAAAAGGGATCCTGAAGTAGTTCTCTTTTTACTTTCGTGTTGGATACTACGCCACCATCCCCACCGGCATCTTCATCACCCTGCTCATCTTAACCCGTAAGGTCATGGGGAAAGAAGACCGGTGCTCGGCGCATTGCAAGAGAGATGACAGTTGCACTAAAAAAAGGAAAAAAATATCACGCTTTTTTCAGGAATTCAGGATGAGCTGCCAGTTCCTGCATCGCCCTCTGCTTATGGACGTATGAAGGATACCAAACGGTAAAGACGATAGCGATTACCATGAAGACCCATTTCAGGTTGTCCCAGAACATAAGACCCGGGTCAGGCCGGAGCAGCAGGAAGGCGTCAATTGCCGTGCTGAGAGTGAATGCAATTCCCCAAACCGCGGTAATGATATAATTTACCCGCATGAATGGCGCGCTCCTTGCACGTTCGGGGTCGATGCCTTCCCTTGAATACTGGAGGGTGAAAGGGAACCGGACCAGCATCGTCGCCCAGCAGACGACCGTAAGGATCAGCATCGAGAGTACCGAAAGGTAGTTCGCGAGATAGTACTGTTGTAATCCGATGATCAGGATAAAGAACACAACGAAAAAAACGATCGTGACAACGGAAAGAATGTAGCCCTGGAGCAGTTGCCGGTAACTCGTCAGGACGGTGAGCACAATACCGATAATAAAGGCAAGAGTCAGACACATCAGGGGGCTTCCCAGGGGAGCTTCAGCAACAAGGGTGAACGCGATCCATGGCACGAACGCTGTAAGAAGAGATATCAGGTTCATTATAGTATGAAAAAAGGATTCGAGGAAGGATAATGCTTTTGTTTTATACGTCGGTTCCCGATTCCCGCCGGTATCATATGTTCATACCATTCCCAAGGGGAGCGGCTGGCATTCCCTGATGATCCGGGTCCGGAGTTCCCCGTTTCCAACGTTAGCCGAAGATATGCTCCACACCGTAAAAGACAACGGGGAGCGTCATATATATCGCTGTACTCCAGGTGTTTCCCGCCAGTGCGAACATGATTCCCACGAGTGAAACCGCTGGGACAACGAAGTTACGGAAACGCACTTTTCTGATGTATGCCAGTTTCAGCGTTGATTCTGTCAGCCGGTGGTTGTTCGTTGCGTACCACCACTGGAGGGACATGCCTATGCCGATAAAAAGGAGATTCGCCTCAAACGTCATTGCACCGACCGGGACACCGGAAAAAGCACCGGAAAATGACGCTGAAAAGGGGAGGAGTGCGACGAACATGAGTGTCACGAGGTTGATCCAGGTAAACATCTTATCGGGAGTCCGTACTGAGTGGAACTGCATGTGCTGGCTGAGCCAGAACGCCCCGAGGATAAGAAACGCGAGAGCATAATGCATGAAACCGGAATAGAGGTCGAGGAGAACCTGAAGAGCATATGCATTTGTTTGTACCAATGTCGCCTTATCCGGCACACTCAGACCGATGACAAGGAGCGTCATCGCGAACGCAAAGATGCCATCAGAAAGCGCTTCCAGCCTGCCCTTGGTGAGATGGGATTCACCAATCTCCTCATTTTCCTGAGTCATAGTCTTCCTGCTCGGTACTGGGAAGCAATCGGATTTATTTGCTTGGAATCTTTTTTTAGGAAATTCCCATGGCCAGGATACCTCTGATCTGATAGTCACCGGGAAGAGCTGGGACCTGCATCGGCGAAAACAGGTACATTACTCAGGGAGGATGGGGGGTCGGATGGGTACAATTCGCTCTGCACAAAACAGGAATGATCCATGGATTTTCTCCATATTTTTCCCGTTCTGCCTTCAAGTCAAGGGCCGTGTAAATACAAATGTTCCCCTCCGACCCCCCATACCTTGACCAATTTTTTTAGCCAATATTGTTATGATTTACGGTGAGAAAATGCGTGAAATGGGGAGTCGGGGAGACAGGGGGGTCGGAAGGGGAAATTTGAAATCATCGCATGATCACAGGCATGAACGCCCCGTGTAAAAATGAATCATCCGAAACTGACTCTCCGTGCATACGAATCCGTTCTGTAAGAAGGGGATTTGGGAGATCAGGAACTGCCCTACTCATGAGAAGACAAACCTGAGGGTTGTCCGGCACTGCTGGAAAATTTCATCCAGCATGCAGAACAGATCGCCAGTGCTGCACATCGATGCTGAGGAAGCAGGAGTTCCACTCATAATGATCGTATCGGCAGGTGACGAGGCTTCCGGGTTCCGCGAAAAGACCGTCTTTTCTTCCTCGAACGAAGGGGCCGGGTAGATATGCATAATCCTCGCTGTTATTGTTTCCACCTGCCCGTTGACCGATGTTACCATATAGAGTGTCCCCGCTGAATAATCCGATCCTGTTGTCCCGCCCGGCACGCCGTCCTGGTAATTCGTCATATCCGCGATGAGCGGAAAACCGCCAACAGTTCTCTCTTTAATAAAATCCGCATGTATATGACCCATGAGGACCAGACTGGGCTTGAC
>PMKW01000156.1 GCA_003157895.1 Methanoregula sp.
ATCCAGAAAGCGTACCTCGGGTTCTAAAATTTTAATCCGACATTATCCTGGTTTTTAAAAAAAATATGGATAAAAAAAGAATTCTTCTTTGAAATACCGTATTATTCCCCCGCACGCTCCGGCACCTTCCGCCGCCGTTTCAGCCATTCCTGTGTCTCCTCCGGCAGGCTTACAAGACCCCGGGGAAGGAAGATGATTACGAGGATGAGGATAACTCCGATGATGACGTATCTCCCGAATGTCATGCCGGTTGCCTTGAGGCCCTCCCAGATAACCGTGAGCACGACCGTCCCGACAACCGGGCCGGCGAGCGTACCAAGGCCGCCGAGAATAACGTAAGTAATTGGCCAGAACGAGTTCTCAACTCCATAGAGCTCGGGAGTGAGATAACCGATATAGTGGATCTGCAGGGCCCCGGCAACACCCGCAAGATAAGCGGACAGGGCAAACGCAAGGAGCCGGTACCGGACCGGATCAATGCCGGCAGCCCGGGCCTCAAGTTCATTCTCGCGGATAGCAAGAAAAGCAAGGCCGACTTTTGACTTCATGATATACCCTATGGCGGTAAGGGTGCCTGCTGTGATAGCAAGGACAATGAAATATTCTATCAACTGGTAGCCGGGGATCGAGGGGCTGATGAGCCGTGCTGATGCAATACCGTCCCAGCCGCCGGTAACCGGGGCAAGTACGCTGACGGTAACCGTCTGGATGATAATGGCAAACCCGAAGGTGACCATGGCAAGGAACCATTCTTTCAGCCTGACGCAGGTAAGACCGATGAGAATACCGATACATGCCGCAACACCTGCACCAAGAAAGATAGTGAGAAGCGGGGAGATGCCGCTCTTTGCCGCAATGAGTGTTGACGCATACGCACCGATACCAAGGAATGCAGCATGGCCAAGCGACCCCTGTCCGGAATAGGCAAGGAGGTTCCATGCCGACGCAAAGATGATGGAGATTAGCATCAGGACAAGGAGATTGACGATAAACATGTTGTCGGTAAGGAACGGGAGTACAATGGCAACCGCCAGCAGGACAGGGAATCCGTATTTTACCAGACGGTCCCGTTTAAGATGCATGGGATCTCACTCTCCTTTCTCTCCGAATAACCCGGTTGGCCGTATGACAAGCACAATGATAAGGATGATAAAAGAGATCGCATCCTTCCATATACCCCCAAGGAGAAATGCTGCACCGTTCTCCGCGAGCCCCATCAGCAGGCCGCCGATAATTGCACCGGGGATGCTGCCAAGACCGCCGAGGATTATGATTGCAAAGGCCTTAACCGCCGGGATTGAACCGATATATGGGTTGAAGACCAGACCGCTCACTACCCAGAGGGTACCTGCAGCCGCAGCAAGTGCGCATCCCAGGCCGAAACTGATGACATCGATCCGTTCGACATTGATCCCGACAAGCATCGCCCCTTTCCGGTTCTGGCTTGCTGCTTGCATCTGCATGCCGATGGTTGTCTTTTTGAGAAAGAGATACAGCCCGCAGAGAATTAATGCAGTAAAGATCATGACCAGGAAATAATCGAGAGGTATTGCGAGAGATCCGACCGGGACCATAATTCCTTCATAGGGACTCCTGATACTCTGGTAGTTGTCGGTCCACAGGATAGCAGCCCCGTTCTGGAAGATATAGATGAGACCGATAGAGAGGAAGATCTCGTTGAGCTTGCCAGTACCAAGGATAGGGCGGAAGCAGAGCCGTTCAACAACAGATCCTATCCCGAAAAGCACGAGCATGGATAAAAGGATGATGAGATACGGGTTGAAACCGGTGAGAAAAAAAATCGTTGCAGTAATGTAGGCACCGATCATCAGGAATTCGCCGTGTGCGAAATTCACGACCTTCATCACACCAAAGATCAGGTTCAGCCCGGTAGCAAGCAGGATATAGATGCAGCCGGCATAGAGACCCCAGAAAACGATCTGCAGGAATACCCCCAAATTGTCCATAACTCTTTTTTCACCCGTCCGGATATATGCAGTATATCTGCATGTCTCAAATAAAAAAGGAAGGGAATAAAGTTTACGAACTGCTGCCGGCAACATACCAGGAAGGCAGGATGAAGTCCGTTGTCTTCAGGTTGTCAGGCCAGACTATTGCCGGGCGGGTCTCGCCAGCAGTTGTGTTGAATGCCAGTTGCTCCATCCAGAGATCGAAGGTTGACTCACGGAAGTCCGGCGAGAACGAGATGGTCTGGCCCTTCATCGGCTCGATAATCTGGGGCATTTTTAGGTCAACAAGCGCCTGTTTGACTGTTGCCTTGTCAGTTGTCCCGGCATTGCCGATTGCCTTTGCAGCTATAAAAACACCCTCGTATGTGGAAGCGCCCATCATGTCCGGGTAAGTATTGAACTTTGCAAAGTATGCCTGCTTGAATGCTGCCTGGGCGTCAGCAACAGCCCCGGCGGGTGCGGTGTAGGGTGAGAACCGGCTCTCTATGATGACCCCTTCACCGTAATGGCCGAGGTCCTTGTAAAACTGGGCATTGTCATTGTTCTCGACGTTAAGGAATATCGTGTTGAGCCCGATATCCCTGCGTGCCTGCGTTATGATGGGGGCGCCCTCGTTCGGGAATGCTGCAAGGTAGACCGCGTCGGGGTTTGCCGCCTTTATTGCGGTCAGCTGGGTCCGGAAATCGGTATCGCCCATCGTGTAACTCTGCTGGGAGACCAGCTGGATACTGAGATTGTTCTTCATGAGGGTATTATTCACTGCTGCCTGTACACCTTTGCCGAATGCGGTGTTCTGGTAGATCAGGGCAAGCCGGAATGGACGGCTTGCTGAAGCGCTTGTATTTTTATTTACAGCAGGACGGACTACCTGGTCAATGAATGTCGTTGTGTACTGGCCGTAAGTATCGGTTGTCGGGCAGTGGTGGAAGATATAGCTGGTGTCAATGCCATCCGTCCGGTGGGTAATGATCGGGCTTGATGCACCAGTCACAATGAACGGGATCTTGTTGTCAGCAATGGTCTGCTCGTATGCAGAGGTGACCGCGCTCGAGTATCCGCCGACAAGAATGTCTACCTTCTCATCGGTAATCAGCTTGGTTGCGGCCTTCTGGCCACCCGTCGCGGTGGACTCATCGTCACCCACGACGAGATTGAGCTGGGCTTTTGAACCGTCCTTCAGGGTAACTCCACCATCGGCATTGATCTTATCGGCAGCAACCTGGGCGGACTGCCACATGCTGGTACCGACATTGCTCGCAGGGCCGGTAAGCGATGCAATGACACCCACCTTGATCACACTAGGTGATGCTGTGCTCAATGGCGTTGCCGGCTGCGACTGGGTACAGCCCGCGATAAGTGCGGCCGCTATAATCAATGACGCAATGAATAGAATACAATACTTCATGGGATCTCCTCTATGCTATGATATAGCATGACATATTAATGATAGGAAGTTGGCCTTATAAAAAATATCGATTTTTTTGCGGGAGTGGTGCACCTGATGGGTCACTGTGGTGCAGGTATGGTGTCTCCATTATATTCCTGTGAACCGTTGCCAGGGAAGGGATGATATCTCAAAGACCTGCCGAAGACCTGCGATCTTCTTCTCGTTCTGCCTTTAATGAGCCTTGCAAAGTCGAAGACTTTATCGTCTTCTCATTCGGCCCTTAACGGACCTCATATGTCAAAGAGCATTTCAGAAGGGGTCAAAAACCAGCTGTCTGTTAAAAAAACCTCTTGTTCTTCTCCCATCCCGGGTCTGATGATCCTCGATCTTCTCCTGTTTCAAGTCTGATGACTTTTACCATCCGCAATTCCTAAATCCCGTCACTACCCATATTATGTGGCATGAAATACACGGCACGGCATATCCAGCGTTTTCTTGATGAAGGGAAGATTGATGCAGTCCTCTGGAAAAATCATTTTCCCTCACTGCTGCGGACTCAGGTGCCTGCCTGTGACAACTGCGCGGAGTTTCTGGACCGAACGTGTGCCGGTGGCAGTGACCCGGTCGAATGCTTCCTCTCAAAGGTTCATGAGATATCATCGGCTGAAAAACAGAAACAGAAAAAACGGGATCCCATGCTTGGTCTCGGTGTTAAGGGACCGAAACTCCGGGGAACAGCGCAGCCTAGGGATCAGTCGAAGATGTAATTTTTTAACGGTTCACAGGCACCGTCCTTTCAGGTTATCACGCAACCGGACAACAATAATCCACTCATCCCTATTTGTAGTGAGACTCAGGTTTTGCAGTGCTTCATCCAACTGTTTTTTAAAAAATCTTCTGATATCGGATTACAACTTCTTCAGATTTGCATTCCGGATCGCAACGAGCAGCTTCAGAGCCGGCTCGTACCCGTAATATGAGGCCCGCACCTCAAGTTTCCCGATCACCTCATCGGTGGACGCAAGGTACCGTTTCGTGAAACCCCCGTTCCGGTCCGCCGAATCGAGAAGGTTGTCGATCCGATCGCAGAGCTTGACCAGCGTCGCCTCAGGAGGTGCGTCAAGGATCCGGTCGAGACTATTGGAGAGCCGGGCAGATTTTCCCTTGATCCTGTTCTTCTTGGTCAGGGCATCGACAATCGAGGCGATATCCGCTTTATCATCATCAGGCAGCGGGAGCCCGGTAATAAACCTGTCTGTCCGCGTGATCCAGGCCGGGGTGCAATCCTCATACACGTCATGGAGCCATGCAGAGATTACCGCCACATGGGAGCCGCCAAATATCCCGACAAGGGCAGCTACCCGCGCCGGGTGGGTGATATAGGGAGTCCGCCGGTCCTTGCGCAGCTGGCCCTTGTGCGCCTGGGACGCATGATCCGCTGCAGCCTTGATCACTGCTATGCGCAATACCGGGTCCTTGTCCAGCAGGAACGATCCCCCACACATTATAATTATTGTGCATCCGGGAACCTAATGGATTTTTGTTTTTGGATCTGCATATTACCATGTCCTTTTTTGGAATATCTGCGAGTGTAACAAAAAACATAAAAGGAATTTTACCCGCTGCGTACAGACTGGGAAAAAACGCCGATCCAGCCAAAACGTACGACTGGATTATTCAATAAAAATGGTTTTTAACGGTCGGTTTTCTGATCTGTTGAAAAAGAATTATGCGGCCTGCGGGCCACCCTTGCTTTCCAGCGCAGCCTTGATCTGGCCCTGGAGCTGCTCGAATTTGCCCTGCATCATCTTCTCCTGTTTCTCAAGGGACTTGATACGGAGTTCAAGCGTCTCGACCTTCTCGGTCAGTTTCGCGTCCACGACCTCTTTTTTCTTCTGCATCATGACCGTGCCGACACTCATATACATGACCGCATCGTCAGCGGAATCCTTGATCTCTTCCTGTGCTCTTTTCGCCTCGCGGACTGCCAGTTCGTACTGGGCTTTTTGCTGGAGGATGGTCTGGAGCTGCTGCTGGAGCTGCTGGAGCATGCCGAGCTGGTTCTGGACTTTGGGTGAGATATTGTTCATGTCAAACTCCTGCTCCTATATACGGCGTCTCTTGATAAAAAGGGTTATTCAAAGACTTCCCCTGATGATGGTTATTTCAATAATAATTGTAACAATTTAATGAATGTTCCCCGCTTCAGGACTTCTCGGATGCCTGGTGGGGAAAAAGGTTACAAAATCTTAAGTCCCTGATCAGCCACGGGAAGACGATCGACGCATCAGCAGGGATTGGCTGAAGAAAAATCCGTCATGATTCTTCGGATGCGCCCTGTCCGGGACTACCGGAGCCCGTGGAGAAGCAATAACTTCGACTGTGGCGGTGTCCCATCGCAATTCTCCGTTCCTACGTTACATTTGCACGTTCGGTAAAAACTCTGTGACTCTATTTCTTCACGAGTTCCTGCACCTCACTGGCAATGTTGACGAGCCGAAGGTACATGTTGAGGGCGGCCCGGAGCGCTGCGGTATCCTCTGCCTCTACCTGCAGGACCAGCGTTGTTGTTCCTTCGAGCCAGCAGCGGGTGACGGAGCGGGGGTTCACCTCATCGGATAATTCCGGTTGGAGCGCCCGGTAGATCTGTTCTGCATTGTCAGTAAAGAACCGGAAAACAGCTTCGTGCTGCGGCAAGAAATTCCTCACGGGAAATAGGGTAAAAAAGAAGATAAGAGTATGGTATTACGGCAGGTGCCTGATGCCCGCTTACCGTGCCTTAAGTTCCTTGATAGCTGCCCCGCGTTCCTTGAAAAGGATGCGGTGGCCGCAGTAGGGGCACCGGACGTTCACGTCAATCTCGACTTTCTGCTTGCACCTGGCACACTTATAGGTACTTGCCATGCTGTTTTCCGTTATTTCCTGCTTTCTTCGACAACGGTACGATCGATTGCACGCTGGGCGATCTTCATGGTCGGGGTTGTCGGCTGGTATGCGCCACCGGCAAACTTGTACCCGCACTTGCGGCACTCCCAGATGCCGGTCCCCTTGCGCGCCACGGATTCCGTATCGCATTTCGGGCAGCGGTGGAATGCACGCGAGATCTTCTCGATTTCGTTCACGCGCTTGCGCACGAATCTCCCATACCGGCAGCCGAAGCGCCCTGAGCTTCCGGTTACTTTTCCCTTTGCTTTCTGTGTTGAAGTTGCCATGATGGATGTTCACCGATCTGTCTTCTTTTATTTGTCGTCTGAATTAATATACTTGATTGAGGATCTTGACCTGCCCCTCGCCTTTCGAGAGCTTGTTGATGAGGTCGTAGAATTCCCCCTGGATCCCGGCCGGGATGCGGACAACGCAGACCCATGAACCGTCCTTCTGCCACTCTTCTTTCTCCATGACCGAACCGGCAGCGATGTCCCCGTATGCCTTGGGGGCAAAATCGGCCGGGATCTTGATTGCGAGCCGGAGTTCTTCGAACCGGATCGGGAGGAGCGGGCGAAGGGCTTTGACGGTCTCCTTTACGAGCTCATCCAGGTGCTTGAAGGGATCGATATTGACCCGCGCCTCTTCCATGGCCCTTTCAATCCGTGCAGGGGGATGGGGAAGGCCGTTCTGGGGATTGATCGAGTTCCGGGCAATGAATGTGATGACCTGCCGGCGCTTCTCTTCGATCATCTGCTTGCGCTGCTCGGCCGTGAGGTGAATCTCTCCCTTTTCGATGATCTTCCGTGCAATGGTAGCGAAATCCGTGGTCTGGAAGACCTTCATGAGGGCTTCGTCCGATGCCCGGGTAGCCTTCGATGCATTGCCAAAGACGTTCAGCGCGGCAACAACGTCCTCGATATTGACCGGCTGGCCCTGGCGGACGAGAGCGGCCTGCCTCGGGTCAACCAGTATCTCGAAGCGTTCCCCATGACTGTCGAGCCGTGCCATGACTGCATGGTCAAGGGAGATCATGGAGGATCACGGCTTGAACTGCTCGACAAAGGAAGCGACTTCCTGCCGGCTCATCTTCCTGAAGACCGGGGTTGCCTTCTCAATTACGCCGATCTCGACCTGGTCGACATCGAATTTACCCTCGGTCGCGGAATGGAGCGCTTTCAGGCCCAGCGGGATTGCGTTTTTGATCTCGGTCTCCGGGTTGTATTCCTCTTCGAAAACTTTCATAGCCGCGGGCCGGCCTATGCCGATACCCGTAGCTTTGTACTCAAGGAGTGTCCCGGAAGGATCGGTCTCGAACAGCCGCACTTCGCCATAGCTGACGCCGGCAATGAGGAGGGCAGTCCCATAAGGGCGGATGCCGCCGTACTGGGTGAGGGACTGCATATGATCGCAAAGCTTCTTTGAGAGGGCTTCCACTTCGATTGGTTCATCGTAGGAGACGCGGTTGATCTGGCACTCGACCCGTGCACGGTCTACGAGTGCCCGGGCATCCCCGACAAGTCCCGAGGAAGCGACCCCGATGTGCTCGTCAATCTTGAAAATTTTCTCTATCGACGATGCTTCGAGGAGCTTGGAGCTCACGCGCTTGTCGACGATTAAAACAACGCCGTCCTTTGCTTTGATACCGACCGCGGTGGTACCCCGTTTCACTGCCTCGCGGGCATACTCTACCTGGTAGAGTCTCCCGTCAGGTGAAAAAACGGTGATTGCCCGGTCATATCCCATCTGATATTGTGGCTGCATTATGAATTCTCCAGATCACTTCTTGTTAAGAACAATCGATGTGCATTTTTAAATCCCTTTTCAATCACATCAACCTTCTGACCGTTACAATACATGATGAGGAACGATTTTTCTGCAAAATCACACTCGCCGGGTTCAGCACTTCCAGCTCCAGTCGATCCTGTTACCCTTTCTGAATCTGGTGCTGTAACTGGTTTTTCTGCACGAATCCTTTCGCGCAGGCTTTCAATTGTTCCGGAAGCAGCAACGATCCGCAAGGCAAGCCGTATGTCCCGGCAGGCTGTTACGGTGGAGAGCGCTATGGCAAGCTCCCTCTCGGTCCCCCGCAGGCACCGGATGATGACATGTCCGTTCTCTGCTGCCACAACTGCCTGCGTGATCATGCCGGCCACGGTATCGCCCCAGAGAGACGTAACCGCATCCGAGATGGTGTAGTAGAGTTCCTTCTGATCGATAGTTGTCCCCGCCGGTTCAACCCGGACAAGGATGTAGCGCCGGTTCTCGCGCAGGGTGGGTGGACGGGGACTCATGAGACCACTCGGACGGAAGACACCGGGGAAGCCATTATCCGTCCGACAGCGTCAAGGGCCTTTTCCACACCGGATATGTCCATGCCTATGAAAGAACAGAACCCTGTGATTTCGCGTACAGCCCGCAGGTCTAGGTACGAGCGGGCATATGATGACAGGGTGACCGGGAACTCAAACCTGCGTTCAAAGGTCAGTATGTCCCGGTACCGGTGGATTGTCCGCTGCCGGACAACGCCCCGGGCAGCGATGAGGAGGGAGAGGTCGAGGTCGATCGCAACATTGTTATCGGCTGCCATCTTCGCAGTCACATGGTCGAATGCATTCTTGTCGGCAGTCTGGATACCCCGGAGGATATGGACTCCCCTAAGGCTGATCGCTGCACGGTTGAACCCATTGTCCCGTGCGGCAACCGAGACCACCGTACCGGAGTCTTTTGCCCGGTTCACCCGGGCAATCACGTCCCGCATCGGGGCATCCTGCACATGGATCCCGCTGAATATTTCCATCCCGTCAAAGGAACCCGTCGGGGTATCCATCGCAATGAGGCTGTCGAATCCGAGGGATTTGGCTTCAAGAGCAAGACGCCGCAATGATGTGTCTCCGTACGGGTATGGAAAGACAGCAGCATCGGTAATCTTCATGAGAGTTACTTCGGTTAAAAAAAGATAAGGTTATTTGCCCTGGTTCGCATGCGAGCGGATGCTCGGGCGGGTCTTCTCGGTACCCTTACCACGGTAGAGCATGCCGCGTCCCTTGAGACCGGCTGAAGTCTTGCCGCGCTCTGCACGTCCCCGGTGTACCGGGTCTGCCATCCAGGCAAGGTTCTTGTCCGCCCGGATCGAGGGGTTGTGACCGTCCACGAGGATGACCTCGTAGTATTTCAGCTTCCCGTCCTGTCCTACCCAGTAGGAGTTGAGGACTTCCATGTTCGGGAACTTCCTTGACGCCCGTTCCTCGGCAATCCGCTGGATGCTCTTGCCGGCGGTGAGATGTCTCTTGCCCATGCGTGCGGACCTGCGTGCGCGGACGTACCGGGATGCCCGGCGGCCACCGCGGCGGACCTGCACGCGTGCAACGGCGATGCCCTGCTTGGCTTTGTAGCCGAGCGAGCGTGCGCGGTCGATACGGGTCGGGTGCTCGATACGGACAACGCTGCCCTCGCGGCGCCATACCTGCATCCTGTTCCAGAGGAGTTCTCCAACCTCTGACTTTTCAGGTCTCTTCCATGCCTCCCTGACGAAGGCGTACATCGATTTTACCATGGTAATCACCTAAGGTTCGGCCCAAAGAGGGCTACATTCCTTTTACACGGGACATTATCCCGCATTCCTATATACTACGACATGGGGGGTATTAAAAGATGCAGGCGCCGGTATCACACTATTCCCCAACTGCAACAGAAGGCGGTCGCGAGGGTTCATCCGACAGACACGGGTGCGGTTTGAAAAGGGAAAAAGGTCCCGCATCTCCGGCAGACTTGCGGTGTGAAGAACGTTCCGGTGAACAGCCCGAAGCCGTATCGTGTCCTGAAGGCAGCGACATGCTCTGCCCCTGCAACTCTTACCGCCATATCCGGTTGATTATGGATTTGCATCGAGTATAAAAAGGAAAATCCTATGGTTCGTAAAGGAATCATGTTTTCCGCAATCGGACTGATCCTTTCGATTATCAATGCAATTGCCGGGGTTATATTGACGATATTGAATATTACATGAAATAACGTTTAAAGAAAAACAGCGATATCAATTACCCTTGATAGGGTAACGTAAAAACTTCTTTTAATAATAAAAAAATGGGGGGTTGCCTTTACCGATATATTTTATCGCTGTATTGCACCGAGATTTGCCTGCTCAACGGTGCTGGCATACCGGGCAAGTACACCGGTGAGGGTCCTCCGGGGCGGTTTCCAGGATTTTTTCCGCGTATCAATCTCTTTTTCCGGAATAAGGAGATCGATTTTTTTCTTAAAGAGGTCCACTTCGATCAGGTCACCCTCCCTGACAAAAGCGATTGGTCCACCAATCGCTGCTTCCGGTGCAACATGTCCGATACAGGGTCCCCGTGTCCCGCCGGAAAACCTGCCGTCAGTGATGAGGACGACTTTCCTGTAACCCAGGCCCATGAGGGCCGATGTCGGTGAGAGCATCTCTGCCATGCCGGGCCCGCCGCGGGGACCTTCGTAGCGGATGATGACCACATCCCCTTCCCGGATTTTTTTTGCAAGGATTACCTTCATTGCCGCATCTTCGCCATTGAAAACCCGGGCCGGCCCTTTGTGCTTCCACATATCCTTTGGTACAGCAGCACTTTTCACGACAGCACCATCCGGTGCAAGCGTCCCGGACAGAATTCTCAGCCCGCCTTCCCGGCTGATCGGGTTTTTCAGGGGCCTGATCACTTCATTGTTCCGGATCTGTGCGGCCTTTGCAATCTGGAGGATCTTTTTTCCGGACACGGTTGGCGAGTCATCAAGATACGGTTCAAGCCGTTTCAGGACAGCCGGGATACCCCCGGCGCGATAGAGGGTCTGCATGGAATGCGGGCCTGACGGCTGCATATAGCAGATGTGGGGGATCTCTCCGGCAAGGGTACTGAAATCTTCAAGAGTGAGGGGGATACCCGCTTCCGTGGCAAGGGCCATCAGGTGCAGGACCGTATTTGTCGATCCGCCGAGCGCCATATCCACCCGTATCGCATTGCGGAGGCTTTTTTTCGTGATAATTTTCCGGGGGGTGATTCCCTTGTTAACGAGCGGCAGGATGGCTTCCCCGGTCTCGCGGGCAATCCGCAGCTTTGCAGCATCCACTGCAGGAATAGCTGCGCAACCCGGAAGGGACATGCCCATTGCTTCCGTCATACACGCCATGGTATTTGCTGTATACAATCCCTGGCAGCTGCCGCATCCGGGCATGGCGCATCGTTCAAGCTCGCACAATGCGTTTTCACTCATTGTCCCGGCTGCGACTTTACCGACGCCTTCGAAGATCTCGATAAGCGAGAGGTCTTTCCCGTCCTGGAACCCGGAGAGCATCGGGCCACCGGTGAGGATAATGGACGGGATATCGGTGCGGGCAGCTGCCATCAGCATCCCGGGCACAATCTTATCGCAGGTGCCGATGCAGACGAGCCCGTCGAACCGGTGTGCCTGCGCCATCAGTTCGATGGAATCGGCAATATTCTCCCGGGAGGGCAGCGAATACCGCATCCCCTCGTGGCCCATTGCAATGCCGTCGCAGATACCGATGACGCCGAATTCGAATGGCACACCCCCGGCGGCGGTGATACCTTCACGGACTTTTTCCGCAAGCTGCCTGAGGTGAATGTGTCCCGGTACAATAGTATTGAATGCGTTTGCTATGCCGATGAAGGGCAACTCCATCTCACGGTCGGTAACTCCCAAAGAACGGAGGAGCGACCGGTTCGGTGCACGCGTATATCCGGTTTTTACTTCATCGCTGCGCATGTGAACATTCCTGAACTGTTTTCAGATCTCTATTCACATTCCAATGATTTTATTTTTCGTATAAAAAATGAGACAAATCCACCCGCGTTTTCAGCTCTTTGAGAATCCCGTTGCGGTTTCAGCAGATTTCCCGGCAAATACCGGTGTGAAATATGCTGAATAATTGAGAGAAAAATCATCTCTTTTCTTTTATCATTCACGTTTAATCAGATTTTTACCGGCATGTGAAGATATTCAACTGGGTGCTCTTTGGCAGGGTTTTTTCCAATAAATGGTATGAGGATGCGGGTATGAAACCCTCATCCGGGAATTACCGCTTTTTCTTGCGGTACTGATATACGACATAAATAATCCCTATAATCACTGCGATAATAAATGACAGGTAGATAGGATTGGAGATTATCTTGGTAATCCCTGCTGGTGCAGTTACATCCACTTTGACTTTCATCGTATCCGATATGTAGGTATTATCAAGAGCATCCCGGTAGCGTATTTCTGAATCGAGACCATATTCTTTGATAGTTGCTGCACTATCAACACTGACGACAAATGATACTGTTTTGGATTCCCCGGCTTTGAGATCCCCGATATATGCGGTGTCGTCATTACTGGTAAAGGGATCAACGGCACTGATCCTCGCCTGTGCACTATAGACATCAGTATCCCCGGTGTTCTTATATTCAACAGTAATGACGTGTTTATTTCCCGGGTTCATCTCTCCGGGGGGGGATATTATGGAAAAATCAACTTTCCC
>PMKW01000005.1 GCA_003157895.1 Methanoregula sp.
TACTGTAAGTTGCCGATGAACCCGCCCACATCCGGGCCGAATGCAAGGGAGTACCCGACCAGCACCCACTGGATGCTGACGAGGGCAAAGGCAACGAACGACAGGGTGATCATGTTGATGAAGTTCTTCTTCCGGACAAGACCACCGTAGAACAATCCTACGCCCGGCGTCATGATCATGACGAGCGCCGTAGAGGCGAGGATCCATGCTGTTGCTCCTGAATCAATTGCCATTCATTTCACCTGTAAACAAGATTTTTGTTTCGCGCCGGTCCGGAGCGGTTGGTTCCTGACCGGTGCAATTTGGATCGTGAAAGGGTTCCGGTATGAAATAAAACTACACGGTTGCGCAATCCGGGATCTGTTCCCCGCCAGCATGGTTATTATTATCATATCCATCACTCTTTCAGATCCTTCAAGTAGTTTTGCAAATTGTAGGAAAGAATTATCGTTCTTATATATTTAAAACTTGTTGTTTTTATCATAAATTAATGAATTTTTACAACCCCAGAATCTTTTTTTAGACTTGGATTTAACAGCGACTAAACATTAAACGCGCGGGATCAGATATTTTCCCATAAAAACAGGGGTGGTATATGGATCTATCTGTTTGAATCGATAAAAAAACTATGACAAATGATGAGACCTGAAGACAATACGTTCGATACAATTCCATATAATAGTGAATTTTTTTAATCCTTATGGAACTTTCTGGAGTTGAAAGTTCATATCGTTTCAACATTTTTTTATGCAAATTTTAGGTCCCTGATAAATTTATCATTTTCCAGTGACACATTACGATAGGCCCTTGTGTGATCTTCCGTGGTTGGGATCTGTTTACTTTCATAAACCGGAAGCAGGTAAACAAAGCGTTAATTTGTTATTAGAACAAAAAATGGTCTTTAAAGATGATATTCCTGCTATCAATTTTTTTATTTATCCTTGCCGGCCTGTTTGAAATCGGCGGTGGATACCTCATCTGGATCTGGTTGAGGGAGGGGAAAGGGATTGAATATGCTATGCTTGGTGCAATCCTTCTTGTGTTGTATGGGGTCATTCCCACTTTACAGACTGAAAATTTCGGGAGGGTATATGCGGCGTACGGCGGAATTTTTATTGTCCTGGCACTAATCTGGGGTTGGCAGATCGACGGCATACTACCGGACCGGTTTGATATTATCGGTGCCAGTATAGCACTCGTAGGTGTATTCGTTATAATGTACTGGCCACGATGAGTATCTGATCGTGTGAATTTTCAGTAAATGAAGGTTTTATTATCATTTTATACCGTTGATAGGTTTTGACAATGGTATTCTTTAATTAAAAAAAACTAATAATTTGTTATTTTGCGGAATTTAATCGGGAAAATTTTGTAGTATTTTTCTTTCTGATGAAATCTGCATATGTCAGCTTTCCCGCAGATTTTCCTATTTTTGAAGCATATGGATCGATTTTGTAGCTGATATAATTAGTCGGGACAGATCCATTGAATTCAAAAAAAATTTTACTTTTTTTATTTCCTACCGGAACTACCAGATTAACGTTTCCACAACCCTTTTTCTTTGCTCTTCTTACACATAATTTTAACATTGCCGCCCCTATACCGAGATTTCTGTAATTATCCAAAACATATATTTCCTCTACAGAGAGATCAGGCAATGCCATGAACGTGGAATATGACATAATAATAATTGCGTAAGCTACCCAATCCAGACCTATTTTACCCAGATATGCTTCGTATTTAGGATTTATCAAGCACGCATCCTCTTTCAGTCTGTTTATCACAGGCACATCAAAAGAATGAGTTTTATTTGATTCTCTGCACCTGGAGAGAAGATCGATAAAATTATCGAAATTTTCTTTATTCAGCTGTTCAATTTGTAATAATATTTCTCTCACATAGAAGGATTATTCCTTCCATATTTTATAAATATTTCTAGTACCTATGCTATGCATCAAAAAACGATAAGAAAAGGATTTTCAATCATGAAAAAGGAGTGAAAACTGTATGAGGATGGTTCAGGCAATTATACGTCCGGAAAAATTGGATGATGTAAAAAAAGCTCTTGAGGTGAAGGGGTTTGTCGCCATGAGCATACTTGAGATCACCGGAAGGGGAGAACAAAAAGGAATTCTTCTCGAATACCGGGGAGAGAATGTTGAAGTGGATACCCTCCCAAAAATCATGCTCATTATCGTTGTTGACAACCATGATGTAGATACGATTATTTCGATAATCCGGACATCCGGAAGAACAGGACATATTGGTGACGGGAAAATATTTGTCCTCCCGGTAGAGATGATGGCCAGGGTGCGTACTGATGAAGAATGGAGATAACATTGGGGAGAATGAAATTTCAATAAAAAGTGATCCCGTTATTTTTTGTGTGTTATCCTTTTTTAGTTAAAAAAATTTTCAATAATTCTTATCCGAAAATTTGAAACAATTTACCGGATCTTTTATACCAAAATTCAGTATATCTTTAAGAAGTTTCCGGTGCAAAAGAGAAATATTTATAAATCATAGAAGGAAACATCTTTCCATAAAATTGTTCTATGAGGAGGATTAGATTCAATGGATCAAGCACAAAGTGGGAATACGGCCCCCGTAAACCAAACGACCGGTACAATGAAACGCACGCTGAACCTGACTTCACTCCTGGTGAATGCCATGGCGCTTATTGCACCGGGTGCATTTCTCTGGACAACCTTTCAGGTTCAGGCAGCGCAAATGAATGGCGGTGCAACAACTGCAGGGGAGATGTGGACCGGCCTTCTGGCAGCGCTCGTTCTCGCTTTCCTGACAGCAATATCCTATGCCGAGCTCGCGAACATATATCCCCGCGCCGGTTCAGGCTCAACGTATTATTATGCTGAAGCTTCTTTCCTTGAAAAAGAAAAAGCAGAGCATCGTAAATGGGCGCGTATAGCCAAATTCCTCGTGGGCTGGATATCACATCTTTATTACTGGATTTACCCTGGCATCATGGTGGCCTTCTCGGGTATTCTGATCGTCTATATCTTCGGTCTGTTTGGAATCACGCTAGCAGTCTGGCAACAGATTCTCGTGGCCATCATATTTGCGGTCCTGAATGGGTATATTGCTTATCGCGGGATTTCGGGGTCGACAATGACTGCGATTGTAATCAATGCGATTCAATTGGCTGCGCTCATAGTCTTTGCAATACTGGCTATCCTGTACCGGTACTCGCACCCGGATCTGGCATATGTTCAGACAGCTTCTTCCATTCTCATGCCGCATAATTTCACCAACCTGCTGTTCCAGTCAACAATCGCTATCCTGTTGTTGGTGGGGTTCGAGTCGGTGACTTCGTTGGGTTCTGAAGCACTCCAGCCAAAAAAAGATATCAAAAGAGCTATATTGCTCTCTCTCGTTATCCAAGGAGCATTTGCCTATTTGTTCGAATACTTCGCTGCAATCTATTTTGTCGGCCCTCAACTAACCGGTACCGATTCTACGGGAGCTGCAGTTTCAGGCTGGGCTGCAGCTGCGGCATCCGGTGCACCCATCGGGGATATGGTACGGGTTATGGGCGACGCATTGCTCGGCGGTTCAGGGTTCCCGCTGGTCATCATATTTGCTGCAACGGTTGTGCTTGCACTGATAGGTACTACCCTTGCCTGTCTTAACACCGGTGTTCGTATTACCTACGCTATGGGGAAAGACAAAGAGATGCCCACCCTGCTTGGCATCCTGCATGGCAAGTACGATACTCCTCACTATGGAATCTGGATTCTCGTAGCAATATCAGCAGCATTCGGTGCATACGGGGTCCTGAACGTGGACAACCTGACCCAGATCACACTGGCGTCCAATACGGGGACATTCCTTCTTTACGGCTTGACAAATTTGATCTGCCTTTGGGCGTTCTTCCACCGTCCCGATGCTAGTTTCCTAAAACACAAACTGGTGCCGTTTGTCGGTTTCCTGGCAAACATCCTGATGCTCGGGGCCATTGTCTGGATCGGCATGAGCGCCGGGGGAAACACGGCCATGGATGCTGTGATCGCTATNNAGTCTGGCTGGTTATCGGGGGAGCATGGTTTATCCATAACACCAAGAAAGAGGGGCACCCGGTAACAACCGGGCACCTGCCGCAGGCAACAGGGCTGGAGATCGATAATTCGTAATTCCGGGTAAAGCAGAGGGCCCAAAAGGGAAAAATGAGCCCGGACCCGGGCCCTCTCATTTTTAACCGTTAAACGACATGGAGTGATCATGGAAGAAAATTCCATACCGCATCCGGCCGACAAAATACCGAGTCTTTCCGGCATTATCGCAAAATGGCGTGCCATAACGCACCAGGGACTGATGCGATCGCAGAACGAAGATGCTCACAGTATAGCCCATTCTATCATCCCTAAAACCCCAACGGAATCCGCTTCCCGTTACCTCTTTGCCGTTGCCGATGGGCTTGGCGGACACCGGGGCGGTGCCATTGCCAGCAGGATAGCCTTGAAAGTAATAAAAAATGAGTTTCACAAATGGCCGGGGGATGAAACACCTGATCGTTTGGTGAGCCGTGCTATGCAGAAGGCAAACCAGAGGGTGTTCTGCGTGGCCCAGACAAATCCTGAATTATTCCACAAAATGCAGACCACGTTAACCGTTGTCGTGCTGAACCAGGATACGCTGACTATCGGACACATCGGAGACTGCCGGCTGTACCGGTTACGGGAAGATCGTATCAAAGTACTGACCCGTGATCATACCATGGCGAATGACATGCTCCAGATGCACCTGATCTCCCCGGAACAGGCATCGCAGCACCCGGGGCGCCACCAGCTTACCCGTTCCGTTGGCGGTGAAATGTTCATGAATGCAGAAATACTGTGCGAACAGGCTCTCCCCGGTGACACATATCTTCTCTGCAGTGATGGATTGTGGTCGGAGCTTACCAAAGAGGAAATTCTTACCACAATGCAGGAGAACGATGTCAGCTCGGCATGTGAAAAACTGGTCCGTTTTGCACTCAGGGGCGGGGCACCTGACAATGTAACTGCCATTACATTCCACATTGAAATGATAGGAACATGCGCCGCACCGCAATTCTCCTGGAGGACAATCTTCCGAAGAAAATAATGCACAAGTGCGGTGTACTCGTTCGTTCTCTCAAAGGTAATATAGGAGTAAAAATAATCTCTGATGGTCCCAAATTCATCGGACTTTGGTTTCCCGGACGGACTATGGATCATTCTCTAAAATTGATAGAATGAGGTGCCATGATGTATAAAGCAGGTGACATGGTCTGTGAGTATAAAATAACAAAATTACTAGCCCAGGGAGGATTCAGCCAGATCTACACGGCAATCGCTCCTGACGGAGCGTTGGTAATACTGAAATTTCCGGAGGTATCCTTACTCGGCGATCTGGCAACGTATGAGCGTTTTCGCCGTGAGGTTTCAATTGGGCAGAAACTGAAACATCCCGCAATCCCCCGTGCTCTCGCTTTTAAAGAAGGTGGAGACTGCGTTTTCCTTGTCATGGAGTATATCGAAGGTATATCACTTCGGAACTATATCAGCGAGAAGGGACCACTGTCTCTCAACGAAGTTCTCTCTCTTGCAGACCAACTGGCAGCGACACTGGATTATCTTCACACCAACGGGGTCTATCACCGTGACCTGAAACCGGAAAATATTATTGTTGGACCTGACAACAAAGTCCACATCCTCGACTTTGGCAGTTCGCTGCTTGAAGGTTCCCGGCGTGTGACATGGAGATGGGCATCGGGCACCTTCGGGACACCGGATTATATGTCCCCTGAGCAGATCCAGGGAAAACGGGGAGATTCCCGTACTGATGTGTACGCATTGGGAATGATCGTCTACGAGATGCTGACAGGCACCCTCCCATTTCAAGGGGATAATGCCCTTTCCGTGATGAATCAGCACCTCACAGCAGTTCCTGTCCCGCCCCGTTCGATCCAACCGTCAATTCCCGCTGGCGTCGAGGCCGTGGTTCTCAAGGCAATACGGCGCGATACTGATGACCGCTACCAGACTATCAGCGGGTTCCGGAACGATCTGCAGCATTTTGCTGAGCTCGATCTATCGCAATTCCAGCGGGATCCGGAGGCGGCGGCGACCGCCGCCGGAGGAGTGCTCACCGATAGCCAGATATGGGTGAGAAGCATTCTGATCTTTATTGGTTTTCTGGTATTCGTGGCATTGGTAGTCCTGGTTGTGAACCTGATGAAACACCGTTAATAAAATATCACCATGCATCATGAAGCTGTTCGTAAAACAATGATAACGGTCCTGAAGGCTTAGCTCGTTTCCGGAACTGCTCCTATTCCGGCTCACTCCGGCAATTATTTTCGTTTGCAGTGCCTATATACAATCCCGTAAAATAATGAAAACAAGGCTGATCTCCGGCCTTATTGGTTTCAAACAGATCAGTCTAGAGGGGATCAATGCAAATATCAGTCAGAACATCCCTTCCGGAGGATTTTGTCTTTTTTTATTTTTCCTCCACAACCATTATCCCACATGCTTCCGCTGGGTTCTTTCTATCTAATGCTTCATGACCCCGAACAGGTTCTGCCAAGTTGCCGGCAGTTATTGGACTTTGACACTACTATATTGAAAGCCAAGCTGCTGACAACTTACCAGAACCTAATTTAAAAATATTTAAGTATTGGTACATAGAAACATACTTCCTAGTGCAGACCTGGCATATACAGCATGCCTGTTTATTTTGCACATGCATTGAGCACCGTTTCAGTGCGTTGTAAAATGGATGGTGTTAGAATGGCACAACCAAATAAACAAAAGAGACTGATGGAATCAACAAAAGACCAGATTAGCGGTGTCCACTCCCTAATCAAAAAGAAGAATATCCAGATTATTGACCTCAAATTCAATGACTTGCCGGGCCTCTGGCAGCATTTCTCCATCCCCGCATCGGAACTGAACGGTGCCACCGATCCCAAGTCAGGGATCTGGGGAGAAGGGATTGGGTTCGATGGTTCCTCCATCCGCGGGTTCCAGAAGATCCAGGAATCGGACATGGTCCTGTTCCCGGATGCTGTAACCGCAGTGACTGACCCGGTATGTGAAGTCCCCACTCTGTCAATAATCTGCAATGTTTTTGATCCGGTGACCAAGGATGCCTATACGAGAGATCCGCGGTTTATCGCCCAGAAGGCAGAAGCGTATCTTAAGTCCACGGGCATTGCCGATGAGAGTTTCTGGGGACCGGAGTACGAGTTCTTCCTCTTCGATGATGTCAGGTACTCCCAGACTGTCAACCAGGGATCCTACTCAGTGGATTCGGTAGAGGGTATCTGGAACTCCGGGCGGGACGAACAGCCCAACCTCGGGTACAAACCCCGGCACAAGGAAGGATATTTCCCGGTACCGCCGCACGACTCACTCCAGGACGTCCGGAGCCAGATGATCCTCAAGATGATCGAGACCGGTATTCCCATCGAGGTACACCACCATGAAGTGGCAACAGCTGGCCAGAACGAGATCGACATCCGATACAGTCCGCTGGTCAAGATGGCAGACCACTGCATGATGTATAAGTATATTGTCAAGAACATGGCCCGCGACTTCGGCATGGTTGCGACCTTTATGCCCAAGCCGCTTTTCGGCGACAATGGATCGGGTATGCACACCCACCAGTCACTCTGGAAAGGCGGGAAGAACCTCTTCTTCGATGCAAAGGGATACGGGATGATCAGCGAGACTGCAAAATATTATGTCGGAGGTCTCCTGAAACATGCGAATGCACTGATGGCATTCTGTGCACCGTCAACCAATTCCTACAAGCGGCTCGTGCCGGGATACGAGGCGCCGGTCAACCTCGTGTACTCTCTCCGGAACCGTTCCGCTGCAGTAAGGATCCCGATGTACTCGGAGAATCCCAAGACGAAACGGATCGAGTTCCGCCCGCCCGACCCGATGTGCAACCCGTACCTCTCGTTCTCGGCGCTCCTCATGGCAGGTATCGACGGCGTTAAGAAGAAGATCGACCCCGGCAAGCCATTCGAGGGCAACACCTACGAGCTCGAAGGAAAGGCAGCAAAGAAGCTCCCGACCGTTCCCGGCTCGCTCGAACAGGCCATCGATGCTCTCGAAGCGGACCACAAGTTCCTGCTAGAGGGCGGCGTCTTCACGCAGGACGTGATCGATGTCTGGATTGACTACAAACGCGCTGAGATAGATGAAGTCAGGCTCCGGCCCCACCCGTGG
>PMKW01000041.1 GCA_003157895.1 Methanoregula sp.
GCAAAACGCAGCAGGGGTCTGGGATACGAACTTCAAGGGAGTATGGCACCTCAGGGAAGACCCCTCTGGCACGGCTCCGCAGGTGCGGGACAGCACATCCAATGCCAATCATGGCACCTCCGGTGGCGCGATGACCGCATCTGACCAGATTGCTGCCAAGATAAACGGGGGACTGGATTTTGACGGGAGCAATGATTATGTGAGTACGAATTATGTCCAGACCGGTGTCACTGCGTACACTATTGAGGCCTGGATAAAAACCTCGACTACATCCATGCAGACCGTTATCGTTCATGACAGGGGTTCTTTCTATAATAGTGGTCCAGGAAATAGTCTTACCCTGTCTATCGGAGGTACCTATCCGGGTAGTGGTTATGGTGCTGCGGGTGACGTAGCGTACGGAGTCGATAGTGATAATATTTACATAGGGCGCTATTCGTCGCCCATGATTGTTAATGACAATAACTGGCATCATCTTGTTGGTGTATGGACCGCTCCTGCAGGGACTACGGTAGCTCCGGCCCAATTCAGTATTTATATCGATGGCACTCCAATTGCAATGACTGACGTGAACACTCAACTTGGCCCCCCTGCCCCCATATCGCCTTTAACCGGATTAAACGGAACGCAAATAGCCCAACACCAACCGTGGGGCACGTATCTCCTTGGCACATTAGATGAGATCCGCATCTCCAATTCCGCCCGCTCAGCAACCTGGATTTTAACCGAGTATCGCAACCAGAACAGCCCCTCAACCTTTTACACCGTAGGGGCAAAGGAGACCCTGTCTTCGGTCTACGTGCCCTTCGGGACCCTCGCTTCTGCGGTTTTCTATACAACATTTTCCAGTTCACGCTGGGATCTGCTCGCATGGGATAATGATACCGTTTCAGGAACAAATATCACGTTCCAGGTGAGGGCATCGAATACGCTGTTTGACAAGAATGCTACAGCTCCGCCCTGGGTCAATGCCAGTTGGCCATCACCCGTCCTGACTGTATTACCCTCCGGCTCGTTACCTGCCGGAAATTACCTCCAGTGGCGTGCCAACCTGACGACCACCGACACAGCAAAAACCCCTGTCCTCAGGGAGGTAAGGGTATGGTATTCCGACCCGTAAGGACTGAGGTTCACGTCATGGTATCACAGGTCAGCATGAAAAAAAAACAGAATTACTGCCTATGAAAAACACACGATCACCATCAGGAAAGCCATGGCTGCTAAAAGGGCTCATCATTCTGTTCCTGCTCCTGCCCGTACCTGTTCTGGCCCAGGGACCTGCCGACCTCACCGTAGGCGCGACAGGAGCATTCCCCTGGTCTGTATCCGGTATCGTGCCGGGGATGTCGGGTTCGACATACATCGAGCTGCATAACAGCGGGACTTCCGGGGGGACCCTGTATATCTGGCTCGACAATATCAGCGAGACTGATCCGCATGGCAGCGGAACCGCTTTGGGCAATTATATGTATTTCAATGTCTCTCACCCCCGTCTCTCAACATCGGTCCTGCTTCCCGCAAAAGTCTATTCTTTTCCCACGGCTCCCATGAGTACGGATTATATTATTATTTCCCCGTTCTCTTCCGGTGAAACGATAAAACTGAACTGGACGTGGGAGTTTAAGGAAACCGGAACCCCCCAGAACGATGCACAGAATGCAGCCCTCCGGTTCAATATTTCCTACATGCTGGTAACCTTGCCTTCGCCAACGACGACTGTGCCAACCCCGCCGCCTGTCCCGACACCAACTCCTGTCCCAACACCAACGCCGGGTGGTGGCGGCGGAGGTGGCGGAGGTGGAGGTGGGGGTGGCGGAAGCAATACGTTCACGTCGCTGATCTCAGGGGTACTTCAACAACTCGGTCCTCCTGAACCGCCACAACCTGTCTGTCAGAACGTATCACAGAACTATACCGCAGGGTTTGTGGGAATGCTCTACAATGCTGACAATGAAAAGACTCTCGATCTGAATCTCACCAAAGCCCGGGCCGGAGAAGCTAATGTAACGATATATCCGGATCACATTGATGTCTACCAGCATGATTTAACGATATATCCGGATCACATCCATATTTACCCGCATGATACAGGGGGAGTGCTCTTCAGGTTCTGGATGGATACTTCTGATATCAGGAATACGACAAGAATTGTAAAACGCGTGGACAGCGCCGAACTCTGGACCGATCCCCTTGTTGCAAACCTGACAACCGGGACGTATACCGGTTCAATTCACGCGGTCCCGATCCGCATTTTCCCGCAATCTGTAATAAGAATCACCCTCACCGACTGTATCAACCCCGAGATCACCGGCGAGATCCGGAATGTTTCCGCAGAGAACAACCTTACGCTGGGGGATATTCCCTACGCGATGGATGTGGAGAGGTTCAATCTTACCGAGATAGGTGAGACCAACGTGAGCATGACGCTTCCCGTATCATGGTTCGATCGGCAGGGGGGAGGGACAGACCTGGTTCATATTGCAAGAATCGGCGATGAGACCACAAAAACGACACTTCTCAGTACCGTATTTGTCGGAAACGATTCAAACGCGAACATGATCTTCCGGGGCGATTCGCCCTCCGGGTCATCCCTCTATGCAATATTCTCTGAAACGGGTCTGCAAAAGCAGGAGCAATCCCATGAAACCATCCCGTCGATACAGTCATGGTGGCATAACTCCATTTTGATTGCAGCGATCCTTATTATGATAATAATAGCACTCGCTCTCATCATCATCTATTTCAGACGGCGCCGGAAAATGAAGGCATAAGGTTATTTTTTTTTGGGTAAAGTACCAATCCAGCCCCTGACAATCTCCTCACAGGAACAGGATCCTTCGCATCTTAATCCTGTCAGATTCTTTGCGATGATTGTATCTCCAGATATATTCAGCGAGATACAGGAGAAGTTTCTATTTGGTTATTCCACCTTTAAATGCGGGTTTTCGTTTAAGAAATCCCAGAATCCCTCCAGCCTGATCCATCCTGATAAGGTCTCATGGATATCCACCTCGCCGGTACCATGGATGGGATCGAGACCGCTATCAGGATACGCAGACACTATGGAATACCCATCATTTTCCTCACTTTATACGCTGATGAGGTCGCCCCCGGGCGGATAAAAAACCCCGTCACCAAAACGGACATTAATTATTGCACTCAACAGGTACGGGTTCGGAAGATAGCACCGGAGCTAATTGAGATTGCAGTTTTCTCAGTCTCATTTCCCGGGATCCTATTTCCGCGCTTATGTCGTCGATAGTTCTTATCATCCCGTCCGCCATGGATCCGCCTGTAGTATATGCTGAACGAACGATCCTGATTATTTTCTTTTCCACCTCGACCCTTTTTCGCAAACGGGCGTATTCACATACAAGTTCCTTTTCAAAGCCTGCTTTTAACGCAACACGGATCTCTCTCTCAATTAACTTTTTTCTTGTGAGCACATACTCGATTGCACTGTACAAATCCTGTGCATTAACGGGTTTGAGGATATAATCCTCAATACACACCCCGTATTTTTTCGCTTCAGCGGGCGTGGGTTGTTTTCCGGTAACCATCAGGATTGGGATCTGTTTCCACAATGAATTTTCCTTGATCTTTTCCAGTGTCTGCCATCCATCCATAGGGTACATCATAATATCCAGCAGAATGAGATCCGGAAGTTTCTTCTGGCTTTGCAGGACGGAGATGCACTCTTTACCGCTTTGTGCCGTAATCGGTACGTATCCTTTTCGGGCGAGAAGCAGTGAGAATATATCTACGATAGCCGGTTCATCATCCACGATCAGGATCTGTATGGGCTGAGAACGCCTGATCAAATACCCTATCCCGGAAAATGCGATAAGGATGACCCCGATTATCGCGACTATTTCTGCCGTGACAGGGACAGTACGGGCAGGGACTGGCTGCTGGATGGATTTTATATCGGGATCATCCGGGTATATTTGTTGAAATGCTGATATGGGAGCTGTAAGGTCAATGGTAATGAGGGTATTTCCCGTAAGGGAGTCAATCAGAGTAATATACTGGAGACCGGGCGTAAACGGTACGATGACACCGAAATCCACATGAGGATTATCCTGAGTGGAGCCAATCAGTCCCTGCGCGGTGCCGCCGGACCCTGTCGCTACACTATCCCCCATCTGAATTCGCGGGTCCCTGATGGAAAACTCATTAATCGTTTTTTTCTGAGAGTCGAGAAGCAATCCCCTGATGCTGCCGGATTGAAGATTCAGGTTCGGCGCAGTGCCGTATTGAATATCAGACGAACCCTCTTTTACCATCCCGTTATCATAGACCAGGTTGATAACAGCGATCTTCTGGTAAGGGTTATTATTTGCAGCGGTTGCTGGAATAAAGAGCAAAAGGAGGAGAATAAGTCCGACCAACAATCTGAGCTGCATTTTACACCACGGCAATCTTATCTGAATAAAGATACGTTCTAGTTAATCTACTATTCGTTTTGTCTATCTAAGGAAAAATACGGTTTAGTATATTTACTATTCGTTTTGTCGATGCATTGCCAAATGAACCGCTCCATCCTCCATTCATAATGTCCGGATTTGGATCCCATTTCCAGAACCCGTTCAGACAACTATTTTCTTTCTCCTGAATCTGGCGACAGTTATCGGGCGCCCAGCTATTTGCAAGTGCAGCCGCCCGGCACCTCGCTTCTGAGCTCCATATATTGGAATTTGGCTCATTTTCCGCATAATAACTGTTTCCACAGTAGGTGTCCATAAGCCCATAGAGTCCATGACCGATTTCATGCATGCCAAGATAGAAGTCACCGGCGTCAATTTTTAAGTATACCCGCCCAAGTCCGTTCGGATTTGTACAGCCGGCCGGTTGGCTGATGGTCCCCCCGTATCTCCCATCATAGTCTGAATAGAGAATTATGGTTAAATCGCTGAAGGTGACGTTCTGCCAGTAACTTTTCGGGATTGCTCCAGAACAGCCATCGAATGCATCTGCATAGGTCTGCCCGTCCCAGTAATAATAAAAATTGAATTTATCGGCATAATTTCCCGAAACAGGGTAAACCCCGGAAAGGTTTGAAGGGTACATCTCAAACGTTTCGTTGATGAACCGGATCACATCATTTTCAAATTGCGGCTGGCCTCCTGGATACCCGTTGAAGGAGACTTTCCTGTTTGTCGTACGGTTAACTGAGGTATCTGATGGTAAAAATACGACATCAATCTCGGAGTTTATGGGGCCGTTTATCTGGAGGGGAATAATTCCGAATGGATGAAGATTCAGTTCCAGCATTTGATTGTTCGTGAAGTCCTCCTGGACCGTCTTTTCCTGGTACCTCTCTTTAACCGCCCGGATCGTTACCGTACCTGACGGGTAACTGGCTGCAGAAAAAGTAAATGAACCATCTTTCAAAGAGGTTCCCGCAAGATTACCGTTAATATAATAATCAACACCCCCAAGGGGTGTCTGGTTTTGTGCATCCCGTGTTACAACCGAAATATTTTCCCCGGCGAATGTCCGGTTTTGTATGGCTTGTGTTATAACAGGGATATTTTCTGCCGGGGGTCCTTCCTGGGATAATGGTTGCTCTCCAGAATAACCTCCGGGCCATCCGGTCAGGATTAAGGATATGGGTATAATTACAAATAATAATCCGCNNACAGGATGACAAAGATCATGTCGAGAAGTTTTTTCCGTTGCATACAACCCATCCTTCACTGTTTTGACGTATATTCAGTCTACGTATTTATAAATAGGGTGAAGTACCAATCCAGCCTCTCACTATTTTCTGACAGGAGCAGGAC
>PMKW01000140.1 GCA_003157895.1 Methanoregula sp.
GTGGGTTTGATCGTAACCTTCCCTGCCGAGAGATCGGCATAGGCTATCTTTCCTGCGTATCCGTCCATGATAATTACCAAAACGTTACTTCACGATTCCGGCTCATATAGTTTTTTATAAAAAATGAAATATGTTAACTGATGGGGAATGTTAATGAAAATCACCGGATTCAAAGTATCCCGGCGCCGAGAACGATGACGATATAATTCGTCCCGACACAATGTCTCTTCACCCTGCACCCATCCTCTCCAGCACCAGCCTCCCGACCCCATCGTTCGTCCGCCGTTTCCCGCAGGAACAACGGATCCCTGCTCCGGACCGGCTCATGCTCTATTTTTTAGGCCGGTACATTCCCTTCGGCACGGCGATCTCGAACCGGGCGCCCTTCCCCGGCTCGCCGTTCTCGGTGATGCTTATACCGGTAATCGAGAGGATCTCCCGGGAGAGGAAGAGACCCAGGCCCGTGTTCTTTCCAAACCCCTTGGTGAACAGGCGGGGCTTGTCTTCCACGGGGATGCCGGCACCGTTATCCTCGAACAGAAGGATGAGCGAACCGTCCATTTCCCGGGAGGTTACCCGGATCGCGGTCATCCTTTCTCCCCCATACCGGAGTGCGTTGTCGATAAGATTGTAGAACACTTTCTCAAGCAGCAGGTCGGCATACACTTCAAGACCTTCAGGGTGGATATCGATGTCCACCCGGATGTCCCGCCCGGAAAGGTATGCCGCTTTCCCGCGGATGACGACTGCAACATCCTGCCATACCGGTGCCTTTACGCCAAGGTCCTGGTAGTCGCGGGTGAACTCCAGTTCTTCCTGGAATACCAGGGTGATCTTCTCCATAATGGAAAGGTAGCTTTTCAGGACAGCCTCGTCCTTCTCGCTCTTTGCCAGCTCGATGTACCCGCCAAGACCGGTGAGCTTGTTCAGCATGTCGTGCCGGGTGATGCTGGAGAGCAGGTTCAGCTTCCGGTTCGTCGTCTCGATTGCCTGCCGTGCTTTCAGATTCTCGGTCACATCGCGGAACATGACCAGCCGTCCGTTATACCCGCCGACCGGTGCGGGGATCAGCCTGCACGTTACCTCGTAATCGCGGGATACCCCGTCTTTTCCGCACATGACCTTATGCCGGGCCGTCCCTTTGCCGGAATCATCGCACGCGAGAGATGCGATAATGTCCGGCGGGAGGACAGCGCTCACGGGTTCCCCGATGGGTGAACGGCCGGTACCCGGGATGATTTTCTGGGCAGCAGGGTTGAGATCGCTGACCCGGTCATTCCGGTCAAGGACAATGATACCGTCATTGATAGACATAAAGATAACCGGGTAAGCGACCGGAGCAAGGGAGAAGAGCTGGAACCGTAAGATCCCGAGTGCCATGAAAATGCCGGTGATAGTGAAGGTAAACGGCGTGATATCGAGGCCCGGGAACAGTTCGATCCCGAAGACATAGACTATGTTGGCCAGCACCGGAATGCCTGCTGCAAGGATCAGGAGGGTGATCTGCTGCCGGTAGATCACGGGCGAAGTGAAGAAACGAGAGGCGATCAGAATGAACGCGAACCCGGTAAGAAGGTAGGAGTATCCTACGTTGATCCAGAAGAAGGGGCCGTGCACGAAATTCCAGACAACGACCCCATGGATGATCTCGGGCGTGAATGCCTGATAATACAGGTAATGGTACGGGTTGGTGATCTCAAGGAGGAGGACGATTGCCGGTACTATGAAGAGGATGGCAACGTTTCTCCTGTTTACGGCATGCTCGTGGCCCGTATAACAGAGTACGACAAGCAGCCAGGCAACCGGGACAGTGACAATACCCAGGTATTCGATCGTATTAAAAAAGAGGTTGGCCGCCAGGTCGGCACTCGCGAGCTGGAGCGCATAACCGATAGTCCAGAGCGTTGTGGCGCACATGAGCAGGAAGAACGGTGCTGTGACCGGATCGCTTTTACGCTTCAGGCTCATCAGCGCAAGCACGCCGGTAATACCGGCTGATACCAGCAGGGGGATCAGAAAAGGGGAGTTCTGGAATATCATATCGTTGATTGCTGTCTCCGGATTATTATACAATCCATGGGATGCGGGAGGTGTTAGGAGTTTTGGTTTATGAGATACGGTTTTATATTTCTTTCATTGATTGCATTCGCTCTGTTTTTCCCGGGGCCTCCCTGTACCCATTCCATCCCGGACCCGTCTCCTTGTTTTCCTGATGGGGTACCACCCCCCCTGCCAGCATGGGGGGGGTGGGGGGTACCACCCCTGTCTGACACAAAAATTTGAGTTGGCCTATCGACGGTGAGTGGGGCTTTCAGCTGGGGGGGAGTCTGGGCCGAGCGGGCTGAGGGAGGGGGGGGAGGGGGTACCTCCCCCTCCGGTTTTTTAAAAAAAAGTATACCCAAGTTAAACCATAATTTTTTCGGTCCCTTCAACGATCTTAATTTCCTCCTCCGTCAGCCCATAAAGCTCGTATACCAGCTTATCGATAGAAGCATCCGTCGCCTCAACCTGCTGCTAGAGTAGCGTTTTTTCGTGATGAATGGGCCGGGCGTCTCCTTTATCTTCACCCGATAGGTTCTGCCAGAGAATCTTACAGATGAGCCCGCCCCTCATCAACCGGCAGTACATGGATCGCAGTTGCCTTCACCCCGGCAACAACCCCAGCTCCAACGGTAAATCCGAGCTCGGTGGAGGACCTGCGGGTGATCAGGGCAACAAGAGGCATCCCGCAATCGGCCGTAATCCGGATAAACGGGCCGTAGGGAACCATACGGGTGATCCTGCCGGTAAGATGGTTGCGGACACTGGTCTTCTGGAGCATCGTAGTTGCAGGAGCAAGGGTCACTTCCTCCGGCCGGATATAGAGGGCGACAGCGGTACCGGTCCTGAGCGGAGTCAGCGCCTCAAAAACAGTGTCCCCGATAGCTATGGTGGCATGGCCTCCCTCATTGGCAGTCACCGTCCCTTTCAGCACGGTATCGGTGCCAACGAACCGGGCAATATCCCTGCCCTCCGGATGGTAGAAGATTTCCGTGGCCGTACCGACCTGGACTATTCTTCCGCCCATGATGACACCGATCCGGTCGGCAAGGCGCTGCCCCTGGATCATGTCGTGGGTAGAGAGGATTATCGTTGTATGGAACTTCCGGTTTATCTGAAGGATGAGATCTTCGATCATATCGGCATTGATCGGATCCAGGTTCGCTGTCGGCTCGTCAAGGAGCAGTACTTCAGGCTGCGTGACAAGCGCCCGGGCGATCGCCACCCGCTGCATCTCCCCGCCGGAAAGTGTTGGCGCCATCCGGCTGGAAAGATGGGGGAGTCCGACAATTTCGAGTGCGGATCGGACGCGTCCCTCGCGCTGCGATCTCTCAACCCCCCGGAACCTCAGGCCGAATGCCACATTGTCCGCAACGGTGGTATTCATGACCGCGGGTTTCTGGAAGACCATTCCCATGCGCCTGCGGATCGATAACCGTTTACTCTCCGGCGCTGAAGTATCGGTCCCGTCAAAAACGATTGTTCCGGCTGATGGCGTGTCAATGAGATCGATTTGTCTTAAGAGGGTTGTTTTGCCGCTTCCGCTCGGGCCGATAAGGGTGAAAATTTCACCTTTGCGGATATCCAGAGAAATCCCCTGCAGGACATCACGGTCGCCAAACCGGCGTGAAAGACCGGATAGTTCAATTATGCCCGTGGGGATCCCCCCATAATGCGGTCGAAATCGCCCATTGCGCCGGAAGTGATCAGGTTCATGATGATGACGATGACGAGGGCGATGGCGAGAAGGATGATACCAAGGGCAATAGAGAACCCGAAGTCACCAAGGCCGGTCTGGAGCGCGATCGCGGTTGTCAGCACCCGTGTCTGACCTAATATATTGCCGCCGATCATCATCGCCACGCCCACTTCGGAGATCGCCCTCCCGAATCCAAGGATCAGGGCACTGAGAATGGCAAACCGTGCTTCTTTTATGACCTGGACCACCGTCTGGAATCCCGTGGCGCCGAGCGAGATGAGGGTGTCGCTGATGTTCCTGTCGATGCTGCTCAGTGCGGACAGGACAAGACCCGTTGTTATGGGGATTATCAGGACCATCTGGCCAAGGATCATCCCTTCAGGTGTCCACAAAAGGCCAAAGTACCCGAGAGGACCGCTCCGCGAGAGCACGAGGTAGAGCAGGAGGCCCACGACTACCGTCGGGACCGAATACAGGGTCTGGATGAGCACGATGAGGATGCGTTTGCCAGGGAAATCATGGAAATGGATAAAGCCCCCGAGCGGGATGGAAATGAAGGAGGCAAGGACGGTTGCCGTGAGGGAGACATACAGGGACAAAAGAGCGATCTGCATGACGTCCGGGTTAAGGGTCACAATCAGGTTGAGTGCCTGGAAAAATCCTGAGATAATGTCACTCATCGTGTAACCTTTTGTAATTCTTTGTCATCCGTATGATGAAATGATACCCCTTTTGTCCTTGTAAAAAGGTTAATCTTATAATCAACGTTAAGTTATTTTAATCATTATCCATAGGATGTCAGGGTATTTTCATTACATGATGACGGAACCCTGATGAACTGAACCGTCCCTTTCGCAGACCTGCTGATACCGTGTCCGAGAACCCTGCAATCCCGATGAAATTCTCCCTGTCGGAGCTTGCGGGATCGCTGGGGGATTTTGGGACCATCATCCCCCTGATCCTTGCCGTAGCTCTCGTCTCCGATGTCAATGCACGGTATGTGCTCCTCTTCTTCGGCATCTGGTTCATCCTTACCGGGCTCTATTACCGGCTGCCGATCCCCCTTGAGCCGATGAAAGCCATTGCCGTTATAGTCATTGCCGGGGGAGTCGCCAGCGGAGAAATCGCAGCGGCAGGCCTCATGCTGGGTGTCATCTTTCTGGTGCTCGGTTATGGCAGGTTTTTTGAGATCATTGATACGTGGGTGCCGCAGAGTGTCGTTCGGGGAATTCAGCTAGGCCTGGCGCTGCTCCTGTTCAGGGCATCCGTGGGATTTGTCGTGAAGGATCCCCTGTTCTTCCTCGTGGGTATCGTGATCATTGCCGGCTTTTATCTCCTCGTACGCTACCGGGGGATCCCCGATCTCTCCGCGATCGTGGTTATCGGTGTCGGTCTTATTGCAGGGATCGTTGTTTATGGGTTTCCTCCTGTCAGCCTGATCCCCGCTCCGCAGCTGATGATACCTGTTCCCACCGATTTTTCATCCGCATTTGCAACACTCGTTCTCCCGCAGGTTGTCCTCACAATCGCAAACGCGATCCTCGCTACATCGCTGCTGACAAAGGACCTCTTCTCCGCGGATGTGCCACCAAAGAAGCTTTCAACCACCATCGGCCTGATGAATCTGGTATCCGTCCCCTTCGGTGGATTTCCCATGTGTCACGGGGCGGGCGGGCTGGCAGGCCAGTACCGGTACGGTGCGAGAACGGGGGGTGCCAATGTTTTTGCCGGAGTGATCTTTTTAGTCCTTGCCCTCTTTTTCACATCGCCGCAGGTGCTTTCCATCATTGCTGTTGGCGTCCTCGGGGCATTGCTGGTCTTTGTCGGGATCGAGATGGGGCGCCACAGTCTCAAGTCAGATTCGCTGGTCATTACTCTTGTCATCGGTGTGCTTGCGCTTGTCAGTTCGATAACCGTTGCGTTTATCGCCGGGATGATCATGGCATATCTTCTGGGATGGCTGGGTAAGAAACCGGTCCGGAAGGAGTGCTGAACCTGCGGTCAGGGATCCGTATATACTCATACTCTCTGTTCTGCACTAGAGGTACAGCGGTCGGTCAGAATGGATCCTGAAGCGGGACTCTGTTAAAAAAAGAGAATTATTGTGCAGCAGTGGCATTAGCTACCGGTGCAGCAGTAGTAGCATTTGCTGCAGGTGCAGCAGTAGTAACCACCGTTGCTGGCTTGAGATCCGTTGCCGGCGTTGAGTAATCGCCGACCCACCCTGCCTTGGCAGTTGGTACCGTTACGCTCATCGGGGTGAACAGGGACTTGCCGTACTTGTCAACACCATATGCTCCGATATCAGCCTGGGTCTGCGGCGAGATCAGGAAATTGATGAAGTTGTTTGCCATCTGGATCTTCTCAACCGGCTGCTTGTCGTTGTATACAGCCATGACGCTGTAGATGTTGAGCAGGCTTGCACCTTTCGTGACCAGGGGCACGAGGGTCAGGTTGCTCTTGTAGGCGAGGAAGGTACCTTCGTCGGTCAGGGTGTATGCTCCCTTGTCGCTTGCCATCTGGAGGGTCTCTCCCATCCCCTTGCCTGCCTCGATATACCAGAGACCGGATTTCTCGACATTAACCGTGTAGTTATACCCGGCACTCTTCCAGATGTTCTGCTCGGCAGTCTGCGTACCGGATCCGTCCCCACGGGAGACGAAGGAGACGTTTGCCGTCTGGTTCGTTCCCTTGAGGAGAAGTGTTGTGAAGGCATTTTCCGGCGTCATGTTGGTAATTCCTGCCGGATCCGTCGGAGGACCAGCGATGATGAAATAATTCGATGCAAAGGTCCTGCGGTTGAGGCCTTTCCCGGTCTGCATGAACGCGAGTTCCGCTGCCGGGGAGTGAACGAGAAGGACGTCGGCATCGCCGTTCGTGGCAATCTGGATAGCCTTGCCACTACCCTGCGACGTGATGGCGAGCTTCACGTTATACTGGGACTCGAACTTGGGCTGGAGATAAGCAAGAAGACCGGTATCGTAGAGGCTCGTTGTCGTTGCGATCACGAGTTTCTGCTGCGGGGTTTCGTTAGCAGCAGGAGTTGCAGCAGGAGTTGTTGCCTGCGGTGACGTACTGGTACACCCAGTAAAACAGATTGCAATGAAGAGCACTGCAATCATGATAATGATGAATCCATGCACATTTTTTGTCATAGTATGACCGCTATGAAAGTCGATAAGAACACTCTTCAATGTTTCTTTTTGCGCTCTGTAAACAAAAACAATTTAATCAATTGATAAACAACTGATATGTCAATAAGAACCTGACGGTCTGATGCTAAAAAAAAGTGTATCTCCCATTCTGCTGGTAATTTATCCTTTTTTTAATATTCCCTCGAAAATTACCGAGCCGAGAATTTCATCCGTCTCTTTTGGGTATTTCGTCTGCATCAGTTCGATCATTTTTCTGCTGCCTTTTGCAGTGGTGAGGATCCCCACACGCTCGGCCCTTGTTACTAATTCCTCCTGTTCCATCATGGCAAAATACGGCAGCACATAATAGTGCGGGACATCGAGGAATTCTGCGAGCCGCCGCGTTGTCGGGAACTTCATCCGGATAGTATTGTCAGCAAATGTGATGGTGATCGAACGCTCCAGCAGCTGGATGCGGACTGCAGCATCAAAGAGGACATCAACGGAGAGGGCGGCCATGAGGGGTCTTCCCGGAATAGTTATACTTGCCTCCTTAATGAGCCTTAGTAAATATTCGGGATACCCCAAATCTGGCAATTTCGGCCCGGCCGTGGATATATCAGATAAAAAGATTACTTTTTCTTCTTATGATCCTCGGCGACCGGTTTCATGAATATAACCTCCGCACCGACATCTTTTGCGATCTGTTCGATCTCGAATTTCCGGAAATGGGTTGCCTCAACTTGGATTTCTCCGCCGGTTACAGCAACGATACGGTACTTGGGCGATTCGACACCCTCACCGACCTTCTGGCGCTCACGCACATAGATCTTCATGGTCCTTACCTCCACGCCACACCATCGCCCGCAGCCCATAATCCTGAACCGGGGTTTTGCGGCTTTGGTATACCAATTGGTTTACATGGAGTTATCACTTTTGATGGTGATAGTCTCGTTGGCTGATAACACATGAAAAAGAGGTTTGAACTCCACAGCGGGCTCCAGGGCGAGACACTGGTGAGAAAGGGGATGCACCGGAAAGGGGCTTCAATGGAGCAGATCCGGATCGCTCCTGAGATGAACGTCATTAAGATCGGCGGGCACGGTGCGATTGATTACGGGCGTGAAGTGATGCACCCGCTCTGCGAGGAGATCGGGGAACTTTCAAAAAAGCACCAGTTGCTGGTGGTCACCGGTGGCGGCGGGCGGGTTCGCCACATCATGGACATCGGCATGGACCTCGGCATGCCGACCGGTGTGCTCGCGGAGCTCTCGGCAAAGATCTCCGAGCAGAACGCCATCATGGTCTCGATCCTCCTGTCCCAATACGGGGGCACCCGGATCCACACCGGGGATCTCCTTGAACTCCCGATGCTCCTCAAACTTGGTATGCTGCCGGTCATTCACGGAACCCCACCATACGGCCTCTATGAACACCCGGCACGGTTCGACCAGATCCCCCCGCACCGCACCGATACCGGCGCGTTCCTGATTGCAGAAGTGCTCGGTGCAAAGAACTGCATCATCGGCAAGAACGTTGACGGTCTGTACATGGAAGATCCGAGGAAAAATCCCGATGCAGAATTGATACGGGATATCACGGCCCCGGAACTGATCAAACTCGACCTCGAAGATCTGGTTCTCGAGCGGATGGTTGTCGATCTCCTCAGAACTGCGGTCAATATCCGAGAAGTCCGGATCATCAACTGCCACAAGCGCGGCAACATCGAAAAGGCCATCAACGGCCAGAATGTAGGGACGATTATCCGGGCTGAATAAACAAAAAACTGCTCTGAAGAAATCGTTCAGAATACGTTGACGCTCCTGGGGCACGCAAGCATGCTCCCGCCGCTGCGGCATCCCCGTATTGCGATAGTGATATCATACCTTCTGAAAGACTTTCTTAACTGTCCCCCGTCCCCTAACGGGGGACAACTCGGCGTAAGAGGGGGCATCATATCCCCAGAAAAAAGGTTTTCTCAAGGGCGGGAAAAAGTAATCAACGGAAAAAATTTTGGTACAATCATCCGTGCAGAATGACTCTGCCCTTTTTTTCAATACCAGTGCGGCCGCAGGTGCGAGATTCCATGACGTCTGGTGGCCGCTTCCGAAATGTACCGTAGGGATCAGTTTTTTCTATCATGGTCAGATGTCGGATCCATGGGAAATGGCTCCGTAGGACCTAATCTGCCCCTTTTTCCGGGACAAGAGATCGTGGAATTTATTTTGATAGATGATCTTGTTAATAAATTTATGTTGATAGGGAACGCCGGAACCAAATGCGTAGTTTTTTATTTTGTAAAACGTTATCCTCAATGAGAAATTATGGGCGCGAACAACGATATCATGAATAATTTTGCAATGCAGGAGCTCAAGCGTATCTATTCAACCTACGATGGCTGGAAAATGTCCCCCCAGAAACTGGGCAGCGGGTATGACACGCTCGTCAGACTTGAGCGCCTGAGTGGGGGGCATCATGATATCGTGAAAGTTCTGGTAACCTTCAATAAAGAGGTCCCGGCAACCCTGGTGGAAGAACTGAATAAAAAAGAAATTATGACTGATGGCTTGGTAGCGCGCTATGATTCAGCGGTCATTGCCCCAGTGAATACTGATACATCCGTCCTTCCGGCAGGAATGAAAATTTATCCCATGAACTCGTTTGAATTCGAAGGAAATGAGTTAGTCTGGAACAAAAAGAAGGTTTCACGAGTCCCGGTACCTCTGGCAGTAAAAAAAGCGGCCTGAATAATCATTTTTTTAATCTCCCCCTCAATCATCTCATCAAAAAATTTTTAAGAGAGAGCACCTGTATTCCGGTATTCACCGGAAAAAACCAAAAAAGACCGGGGAGCGTCCGCAACCGGTGATACCCGCAGTTATCCAATCTCCTTGTAATATTTCATAGACCCGCAGGCACCGCAATGGTCCCCTTCGATCAGGTAATCGGGGACGGTCTCGCCGCAGCGGGGACAGGTGACCGATGTCCATTTCTTCTTTTTCATTACCTGGACCCGGACCCGCTCGGAGGAGAGGAGATGCCGGCCGGCACGGAAGATCTCATCCATAAGGAGGTTTTTCATGGTGTGTTTGTCGTATGCAGGGCTGTTCGCGTACCAGGTATCGATCGTGGGATATTTTTTCAGTTTCTCCAGATCCACGTATACCCGGACGGCATCTGCGGTCTCGCTCTCGGTCTGGATATTCAGGGTGATGGCAAATTTCCCGATGGGTACGATCTTGAGCCGGCTGTTGCCCGTTGTGCAGCGGGCAATCACCTGCAGGGCATCTGGAAGGCATTTAGGGGTTTCGCAGACCCCGAAGAGCTTCATGTCGTGAGTAACCCCCAGCAGTTCCCGTGCATAATCCACCATGAATGCCCCGATCAGGACACCCGGTGCCGGGTAGGTGTGGAATTCTGACAACCGGAGGATCTGCTGCATGAGCGCCGTGGGAACCCCGCCTTTCTTCATGCTGGCTGTCAGCGCTTCTTCATATCCTTCGGCATGACCTGCTGGCATGAGTATACATTGGCTGATCATCCGATAAACATGTTATGAAAAGGATTAAAAGATCTGAATACGGGGTAATTGCCGGCATTCCATACGTATGACAGAGATACGCTGTAATGTTCCGTTCATATCCGGTGCCGGTTACTGTTAATTACGATTCCGGTCACGAACACTGGCAAGACGTCTGGCCGAGGGGTAACCGCATGCTGCCAGGATTTCCTGGGTATCGGGAGGGGTTTTGTCACTGGAACGGGCAGCGATATTGGACAGCACCATGATGCATACCGGCAGCCTCATCCCAAACATATCCATCTCTGGGATATCGGAAAAACGCATGCCCGTATAATTTTTCCATGTGGTGCGATTGACGCTGATCCCCAGAGCGTCAATCATCCGGGCTGCACGGCTGGCCGGCATAGTTGTGGAGAGTGAAGAAAAGATATCGATGACCGGTGAACCGATCCGGGTATTGGGATAGAACGGTTCGTCAGCGTACCATAAATCACCGCAGGATTTGCAGGTGAACCGCTTCACACGAACCGTGATAATACGTTCTTTTTCCTCCTCCTTTATGGTGGCAAACTTTTTGGTTTTCGTATCATATCCCTGGACGGCCCCCCCGCACCGCGGGCATCCGGGGCATGTCGTGAATTCCAGATTATCAAATATCAGAACCGCGGTCTGGATGAGATCTTTTATCATGGGAGGGATACGGGGCGGGTGCATCTAGATTACTTCCGGTCGTTTGTTGTGCATTTGTGCTGCGCGCTTTGTGGGCTGTCTGATTATATCTTTATAAACCTCTCAATAAATACCCACTTGTAATCATCAGAACTCAGGATTAAACCATATCCATTTATTAACAGAATTTAGTCAACCTCTGTTGATCGAGGTTAGAACATGGATTTCACGTACGTACCAAGCACCTGTCCCTACTGCGGGACCGGTTGCGGGATCAACCTTGTCGTGAAGGATGGCAAGGTTGAGGGGATCTCCCCATGGCACCGCAACCCGGTCAATGAGGGCAAGGTCTGTATCCGCGGGAACAAGTCGTTCGAGTTTGTCAACAGTGCAGAGCGTATCACCACGCCGCTGATCAAGAAGGATGGAAGGTTTGCCGAGGCAAGCTGGGAAGACGCCTACAAGGAGATCGCCGCTCATCTCAAAGGCGCCAAGGGCGACGAGGTCGGCTTCGTGGCATCCGCCCGCACCTGCAACGAGGACAACTATGTCTTTAAGAACCTTGCAGTGAATGTCGTCAAGACCGCCAATATCGATTACTGCGGTCGCCGCTGCAATGCAGATGCGGTCAAAGGCCTTGTTGAGGCTTTCGGCCAGGGCGCCATGACCAATTCGATCACGGACATTTCCAGTGCAAAGGCAATCCTCGTTGTAGGCAGCAATCCGCTCGAGGAGAACCCGCTTGCCGGCCGTCGTGTCATCATGGCCCAGAAAAATGGTGCAAAGGTCATCGTTGCCGATGCCCGGACCAGCGCGACTGCGAAGATCGCCGACCTCCATATCGCGATCAACCCCGGTACGGAAGTTGCCTTCCTTAACGGTATCGCAGCAGCGATCATCAAGGCAGGCAGGGAGAACAAGGACTTCATCGCACAGAAGACCAGCAACTTTGAGAAGTGCAAGGCAGCCGTAGCCCCGTGCACACCCGATGCAGTTGCAAAGATCTGTGGTATCTCAGCAGATGCAGTTACCAAAGCGGCCGAGCTCTTCACTGCAGCCCAGCCTGCCTCAATCGTCACTTCTGCCGGAGCAGGATCCGGCGATCTTATCCGTGCATGTGCAAACCTTTCCCTCCTCACCGGTAATATCGGTATTGCAGGAGCAGGTGTCAACCTCCTTCGCGGCAAGAGTAATGCCCAGGGCGCCATGGATGTCGGTTGCGTCCCTCAAGACAACGGACATTCCGTCCCCGCCATGATTGAGGCCGCAGGAGCCGGCAAGATCAAGACGCTCTACATCATGGGAGAGAACATTGCATCTGCCGGCGCAATGGTTGTTGATGCTCTCGACAAGGTGGGCTTCCTTGTTGTCCAGGACATGTTCATGACCGCGACCGCAAAGAGGGCACATGTGATCCTCCCCTCAGCCTCATTCGCTGAGCGCGACGGCACTGTTACCAACAGCGAGCGCCGCGTCCAGCGTGTTCGGAAGGCAGTCGAGCCCGTCGGATCTTCAAAGGCCGACTGGCAGATCATCTGCGAACTTGCAAAGGCCATGGGTGCAGAGAAGGACTTCGCCTACAAGAACGCCGAGGAGATCTTCAACGATATTGCAAAGAAGGTTCCCGCATATGCAGGCATCACGTATGCAAATCTCGAAAAGCCCGAAGCGATCCAGTGGCCTGCGTCAGGAGGAGTCTTCGGTACCGCAGTACTCTATGCGGACAAATTTGCAACCAGGGACGGCAAGGGAGCATTCTCCGCCGTCGAGTACAAGGCCGGCGAGGCTGTCAGCGCCGAGTACCCGTTTGCGGTCGCGGCACAGTGGCCGACGGGAACCCTTTCCTTAAACACTCCCTCGATCGTCCGCGAATTCTCCGAGGCAAAGGTCAGTATCAACAAGGCCGATGCAAAGACCCTCGGTATCAAACCCGGCTCGAGAGTTAAAGTTTCCGGAAAGACCGGGTCTTCAACCCTCGCTGCCGATGTGACAACAGGAATCAAGGCCGGTGTTGTTTCCCTGCCGCTTACCTTTGCGGCTGCGGCTGTGAAACTCGAGAAGACGGAGGGAGCATAACATGACAAAGAAAGGCGATATGCTCTATGCATGGACCAACGACGCGGATATCCAGAAGAAGGCAGAACTCGGTGGTGCCGTCACCTCGATCTGGAAATATGCCCTAGAGTCCAAAGCTGTCGATGCAGTCCTCGTCATCTCCAAGGGCAAGGATCTCTACGATGCAAAGCCGACCCTTGTCAAGAACGCAGCCGAACTCGCAAATACTGCCGGGTCTCTCCACTGCGGTACCCTGCTCCTGCCCAAATTGATTAAGAAATATTTTGATGGTGCCGCGAACATGAAGATCGGTGTCACGGTCAAGGGCTGCGATGCCATGGCGTTCTACGAACTGGCCAAGCGCAAACAGATCAACCTTGACAATATCGTCATGATCGGGGTCAACTGCGGAGGGTCGGTCAGCCCGGTCCTTGCCCGGAAGATGATCGCCGACAAGTACGGCGTCGACCCGGACAAAGTCCATAAGGAAGAGATCGACAAAGGCCAGTTCATCATTGAGTACGAGGGAGGCCACAAGGGTATCTCTGTCGACGAGCTCGAAGAGGCCGGCTACGGCAGGCGCAGCAACTGCCGCCGCTGCAAGATGAAAGTCCCCCGGCAGGCAGACCTTGCCTGCGGGAACTGGGGAGTTATCGGCCCCCGTGCCGGCAAGGCAACCTTTGTCGAGGTCTGTTCCGAGAAAGGAGCAAACCTACTGGACGGTGCTGTCAAGAAGGGCATCCTTGCAACCGAACCCGCAAACCCCAAGGGCCTCGAGATCCGTGGCAAGGTCGAGGGTGCGATGATGAAGCTTGGCGACAAGTGGCGCAAGCACGACTTCGAGTCGCTTGGCGAGGGTAAGGACCGGCTCAAGAAGATAATGGCCGAGACTTCCCGGTGCATCAAGTGCTACTCCTGCATATCAGCCTGCCCCATCTGCTACTGCGTGGACTGCACGACCAAGAACCCGGCGTATGTAACTCCCGGCGAGGTCCCGCCAAACTTCATGTTCCACCTTATTCGCTTCGCCCATATCGCGGACTCCTGCGTTAACTGCGGCCAGTGCCAGGAACTCTGCCCGGCAGAGATCCCGAACGCCATGTTTATGCACGCCCAGCAGGTCGAGCTCGAAAAGATGTTCGGCCATGTCCCTGGTCTCGACATGGAACTTCCGCTCATGGCATTTGTGGAGGAGAAGGTCGAGCGTGCCCGGCTCCATAATACCGGCAGCGACATGATCTACGAGAACGTGTTCACTCCTCTGCCCAAAGGGCACTGATATCTCCTTTTTTTTACCGGTATTTTTAAAAACCCGATTTATTTGTGGTGCAGAATGCATCTCCGTTCTCATTGAAAAAAATTGATACATCGCTTTCGGTTTCATGAGAAATTCGTACGTGACCGGCATGTACCAATTTTTACCGGGATTCTATGAGTTCAGTAATTATCCAACATTTTTACACCGTATGCCCACCAATAATCATCAATTATTGTATGTTTTTCAGAATCCTTATATGCCGGTTTCTCCCAGATACTGTTTGCACAAATTCAATTAACAAAGTCATGTTGTAAATCTATCCGTTATGGTGTGTATGACAGTGTGCATGAAGTTGGTGTGAATAGCATGAGTGACGAAAATTTACAGCTGAAGTATACAGCAACGACCTGTCCCTACTGCGGGGTTGGCTGCGGCCTTAACCTCGTATCCCAGGGCAACATGCTCGTTGGTGTTGAACCGTACAAGCGGTCCCCGATCAACGAGGGCAA
>PMKW01000100.1 GCA_003157895.1 Methanoregula sp.
CGCCACATCACGCACTTGATGACCGCCGCGGTGCTGCCCCCGCCTTTTTCCGAGAGCGAGAAGTAGCGGTGGCCCCGGCTGTGATGCTTGTAATTGGTCACCTCGCCCCGGACCCGGATATCCTGCAGCCTGACATCGTCAAGAAGGTCCCCGATAATTGCCGAAAGCTCTGAGACAAGAAGCGGGGCAGTTTTTCCGCTCCGGGATTCTTCCGGGGTACTGAACCAGTCCATCAACAGTTATTAGGACAAAACCGCATATCAAATAGTACTGTTATGGTCTCATTCGGCGTATCCAGTATGTTCTTCCACGAGTATACAACCCCCGAGATCTTCAGTTTTGTCTCCCGGGCCGGTCTTGACGGGATCGAATACTGGCTGGAGACGCCGCACTTCTGGCTCAGGGACCTGCCCGTCCAGGAGGTAATATCCTGCAAAAAGAATCATCCGGAGATCTCCACCCTGACCGTGCATACCCCGATCCTGGACCTGAACCCCTGCTCGATCAACCCTGACGTGGCGCATATCTCGGTTCAGTATGCGGTCCGTTCGGTGGCAATAGCGGAACACCTGGGGGCCCATACTCTCACGGTTCACCCGGGCCGGCGTACCGCAAAACGCCCCCCGGGCGAAGCTGATTATATCCGGTTCAAGCAGTACGTCGCCGCCCTCCGTGAAGCTTCAACGCGCAATTCCCTGAAGATCTGCATGGAGAATATGGAACCCCTGGTCAATTCGCTTCTCTGTACGCCGGAGCGCGTCCGCCAGCTGCTGGACGATGAACCGTGGCTTTTCTTTACGCTCGATACCTCTCATGCGCTGGCAAAATCCGATGAGGAACCCTTCCGGTATATCGAGCTCTGCCATGATCGGCTGGCAAACGTGCATATCAGCCGGAAGGAAGGAAAGACCCTGCACTACCCGCTTGACAGAACCGCGCTGATGGCAGAGGTCATGCATGCCCTGAAAGATGTCGGGTATAACGGGTCCCTGATGCTCGAGATCGATGATCTGAATTTCCCGCATCCCCTTTCCACGGAAGAGAAGATCGCCATTCTCTCCCGCGATCGGGTATTCATGCACGAGTGCATGGGATGAGCGCTGGATTTATTAAATCTGTTTCCGAATATATGGTACACTTTCAGCCGAAGTCAGATGCGTGCACCAGCACGTTGTGAAACACAATGATAGAAAACGCTCTTGAAATCTTTCTTTTTATAATCTGTGTCCTTTTGTCTGCATTTTTCTCGAGTTCCGAGGTTGCCCTCATCTCGATGACCCGTGCAAAGGTAAGGACGCTCGACAACGAGAACCGGGCAGGATCGCATGCCCTCGTGGCACTGAAAGAATCGCCCGAGCACCTCCTGACAACCATCCTGATCGGGAATACCGTTGTCAATATCGCAGCAGCTTCCATCGCAACCGCGATTGCCATCCAGCAGTTCGGAAATGTCGGCATCGGGATTGCAACCGGTTTTGTGACCATCATTCTTCTCATCTTCGGGGAGATTGGCCCCAAGATCTATGCCACCCGGGCATCGGACACCTTCGCCCTGACCGTCGCCCCGGTGATCCTGTTCCTCTCAAAAATATTTACGCCGGCTATCTGGCTCGTGGAACGGGTGAGCCCGAAGCTCGGCATTGGAAAGGATACCGCTGAACAGACCGTGACGGAGGACGAAATCAAGGAATGGATTGACGTTGGCAAGGAGGACGGCACCATCGAGCAGGACGAGCAGGACATGCTCTACTCGGTGCTGGAATTCGGCGACACTACAGCCCGGGAAATCATGACCCCCCGGGTCAACGTGATCCTGATGGATGAGGCGATCTCGTTTGAGGAAGCGATACGGATCTTCAACGAGACCGGCTTCTCCCGCATACCGGTATACCACGACCAGATAGACAACATTACCGGCATCCTGAATGTCAAGGACGTTTTCTCCGCCATGGTCTCGCACCGGAAGGATTCCACCATAAAGGAGATCATGTACGACCCCATGTTCGTTCCCGAGACCAAGAAGATCGACGACCTCTTAAAGGAACTCCGGGTCCACCGGGTCCAGATGGCGATTGTTATTGACGAGTACAGCAGTTTTGTCGGCATCGTCACGGTTGAAGACATTTTAGAAGAACTGGTCGGGGACATCCTCGATGAGTTCGACAAGGAGGAGCCCGGCGTCCAGGAGCTCGCCCCCGGCGTTCATGTCGTGGACGCCCAGACGTGGGTGGAAGATATCAACGAGTCCATGAACCTTGGGCTCCCGACCGATGAGTCGTACGAGACCATCGGGGGGCTTGTTATCGACCGGCTCGGCCACATCCCGCAGCACCCGGGCGAGAAGGTGGAGATCGACAACGGCCGGGTGACCCTTGTGGTCATGCAGATGCATGGCCGGCGTATTGTCAAGGTAAAGATCGTCAACCATGCTGCCCACGGGAACGGCTGGAAGTCGGCCGACGACAGCGCATCACCGGAGAAAAAATGACAAAACGCATTGCCGTACTTGCCTCTGGACGGGGTTCAAATTTCCAGGCGGTCATTGAAGCCATTGCAGCAGGCCGGATCCTGGCTGTGTGTGTTGCCCTCATCACCGACAACCCGAATGCTTATGCCATAGAACGGGCTGAGAAAGCGGGTGTTCCGGTTCTTGTCCTCGATTATACTTTATTTCCTTCCAAAGGGGCATACGAGCATGCACTCTTCGTCGCAATGCAGCAGCAGAAGGCCGATCTCTTCGTGCTCGCCGGATACATGCGTATCCTCGGCACAGCAATCGTGCAGGCATTCCCGCAAAAGATCGTCAATATCCACCCCGCCCTGCTTCCGAGTTTTACCGGTCTCCATGCCCAGCAGCAAGCGTTGCAGTATGGGGTCAGGGTGGCCGGGTGCACGGTCCATTTCGTAGATGAGAACCTTGACTGCGGCCCCATCATCCTCCAGAAATGCGTACCCGTTCTGAAGGATGATGATGAGGACTCGCTCGCCGAGCGGATCCTCATCGAGGAGCACAAGTGTTATCCGGAAGCAATCCGACTCTTCTGCGAGGACCGGCTGAAAATTACCGGCAGGAATGTGCGGATCCGCTGACAATTCGTTCTCAGGTAATGCGTCCAGAGACTCCTCCTCACCGCGACTTTTTTAGATGAGACGCCCATAGTATGCACAACCGGATGCCGGCAGGTCCCGCATGAAGGAGCGATCGAAAAACCCGTTAACCAAGGCGATTGCAAGGGAACGGATTGAAGTACTGTTCTCACAGGCGCAGGAAGCATTCCATGAGCACCCGGAACGCAGCAACCGGTACGTGGCGCTCGCACGCAGGATTTCCATGCGCCAGCGGGTCCGTATCGATCGCGAGTTCCGCCGCCAGTACTGTCACCACTGTTATGCATTCCTCGTGCCGGGACAGAACATGCGCGTGCGGGTGCACCGTGGCAACGTGGTAGTGACCTGCGGGATATGCAATAAGAAGATGAGATACCGGGTGGTAAGACCTCATGTCCGAAACGACTGACCGATCAATGCAGGACCTCAAGCCGACCGTCTGGATCGGTAAGCAGGGCTGTACAGAGACAATGATCGAAGAGATCATCTCACAACTCAAGAAACGCAGGCTGATCAAGGTTAAATGGCTGCAGAACACCGATGTCGACCCTGAGGCTGTTGCCTTCAAGGCAAAGGCAAACCTTGTGGAAGTCCGGGGCAGGACCATGGTACTTGAAGCGAAGGGGAAGTGTGTTTTTGTGACTCCCGCAAAGAAACCGGTAACCAGGACAGCACGGGAAACCGGGAAGATGAAACGGACGGGGAAACGGGATTAACCGATTACCCTGATCGGTATGTTATTCTGATAGGGGCTGATGTTCCCGTACTCCCCGTTTTGATTGATGCTGCCGCCTCGAAGAATATGAGGGTTCTTCTCGAATCAGTCCTCGCTGATGCGACGACTGATTCCCCATTGGGTCTCCCCGGTGGCAGTTCAGTAATGTGCAAAACTCACGCAGTGTATTATAGTAAAAGTCCCGCCCGGCCGTGATTCGGAGAGGCCATGAGGCATGGAGCCCTCATAAGAACTATCATTCAGGGAAATTATTTTCCCTCTCCGTCGACCTTTTCGCCTGTGGAAATATATAAGAACCCTCCTCACCAATAAGTTAAGACTGTTATTTCATTATCAACAGTGAGGTATTAGATGACAACAGTATACGATGTCCCCCCGGACCACATCATCAGGAGGGCCGCCGAGGAGCTCAAGAAGCGGAAGGAGATCGTTCCGCCGGCCTGGGCTGCCTTTGCAAAGACAGGTGTCCACAAAGAGATGCCTCCTGAAGACCCCGACTGGTGGTTCACCCGGGCAGCAGCAGTATTGAGACGCGTCTATGTCGACGGCCCGCTTGGCGTTGAACGGATGCGGAGTTTCTACGGCGGTAACAAGAACCGCGGATCCCGGCCAAACGCGTTCCGCAAGGGCAGCGGCTCGATCCTCCGTAAGTCCCTCCAGCAGCTCGAGGCAGCCGGCCTTATCCTCCATGACAAGACCGGGCGCAGGATTTCCCCCGAAGGCATGAAGTTTTTGGACAACCTCTCGCAGGAAGTCTCAAAGAACCCGCCGGCACCGGTACCCAAGCGCCTAAAACCCGTTGTCGAGGAGCCCAAGAAGGCTGAAGGCAAGAAGGGCAAAGCAAAGGGAGAGAAGGCAGCAGCTGCGGAAGGTGCCGAGGGCGCAAAGGCCGAGAAGAAACCGGCAAAGAAGTCCGAAGGCAAGAAAGCAGATAAAGCAGAAGCACCCCAGTGAGGTGTACCGTGGGAGACGACGAGCTAGCAGAACTCCGCAGGCGCAGGATGGCACAGTTGCAGCAGCAGGCTGGCGATCAGCAGGGCATGCAGGAAGAGCTCGAACGCCAGAAGCAGCTGAAATCCCAGATCCAGATGATACTCATGCAGGTTCTCGAGCCCGATGCACGGGAACGGCTGAATAACATCAAGCTGACCAAACCCGAGTTTGCCGGTGCGGTCGAGCAGCAGCTGATTACACTCGCACAGAGCGGACGGCTGAAGAACAAGATTACCGATGCACAGCTCAAGGAGCTGCTCAGGCAGCTCGCGCCCAAGAAGCGGGATTACTCCATTACCCGGCGATAATGAAAGCTGGAGTGCTGTACAGCGGCGGAAAGGACAGTTCCCTTGCATCCATCATGCTGGGTACGTATTACGAGGTTGAACTCAACACGTTCGTGTTCGACCCGCTCCGCCATATCCCGACTCTTTCGGCTGCGGCTGAAGCATTGGGTTACCCCTTGAAAAAAAGGGTATTTGAAAAAGGAATGCTGGACGAAATGGCCGACCTGGTGATTGAGCGGGGGTATCCGAATGATGCTATCAACGCAGTCCACCAGACCGCCGTTGAATCGCTCGCAGCGGAGTATGAAGTGGTCGGGGACGGCACGCGGTTCGATGACCGGGTCCCGATGCTCCCCCGCGATACCGTCCAGAGCCTGATGAGCAGGACAGGGTGTTCGTACGTGCGGCCCCTGCTCGGTTATCCAAGACACGAAGTCGACCGGCTGGCAGACCAGCTCCTTGTCGTACAGTACGGGGAGACCGGTACGATCCAGAACGGCGATTACGAATCAGAGATCAGGGATGCGATCCGGGCCCGCGGGCTCGATCCGGCACCCCTCTTTCCGGCACACCACGAGCAGTCGCTTGTCGTTGGCAGGAAAGGATAAGAGCGTTGGTGACAATATGAGCAAACTAAGTAAAGGCAGGAAGATCCGGCTGGCAAAGGCATGTGAACAGAACCGGCGCGTACCCCAGTGGGTCATGGTCAGGACCAAGCGCGCTGTGGTTGCGCACCCGAAAAGGCGCAACTGGCGTAAGAGCACGCTGAAGGTGTAAGTCATGGCAGAAATAATGCAGGAGCACATTTACATCATCCCCCTGCGGGATGTACGGCGGATGCCCGGCTGGAAGCGGAGCAACGGCGCAATCAAGGACATCCGGAAATATCTCGCCAAGCACATGAAGAGCGAGGATGTCAAGCTTGACAAGGGTATCAACGAGATGGTATGGAGCCGGGGCAGCTCAAAGCCGCCGTCAAAGATCCGGGTCCGCGCCATGAAGATGGAGGACGGGCAGGTTCAGGCAGAACTTGCACCGGAATCGTAGATGGAACGCACGATCACGTTTGCAGGCGACCCGAACATCGGGGTGTTTGCCCGGGTGCTGGGGGATATCGCGATCGTCCCGCCGGATTCCACAGCGGAGTTTAAGGCTGCGGTCCGCGATGCGCTCGGCGTAACCCTCGTGGAAACCACGATACAGGGAAGCCCCATTATCGGGTCCCTTGTTGCAGGCAACAGCCGGGGCGTTGTTGTCTCGGGACTTGCAACCGAGGAAGAGATCGGCAGGCTTGCAGAGCACCGTGAGGTGCTGCTCTTAACCGAGTCGATGAATGCTGCCGGCAACGTGATCATGGCAAACGACACCTTTGCGGCAGTTCACGAGGATATGCCCACCGATCTTTCGAAAGCGATCGGGGAGTTCCTCGGCGTTGAGGTGATCCACCTCACTCTTGGCGGGGTAAAGACCATCGGCATGGCCGGCGTGGCCACCAACAAGGGGGTCATTGTCCACCCGCGGGCTACCGAGCGGCAGATCGCCGTTCTGGAGGAGATCGCGAAGGTTCCGGTCGGCACGGGCTCGATCAACATGGGTGGCGCACTCGTCGGCACCGGGCTTCTCGTCAACGAGAAAGGGTACCTGGCCGGCAACGCAACGAGCGGGTTTGAACTGGGCAGGATAGAGGACGTATTTGGTTTTCTGGAGTGAGTAAAAATGACAGATCAGAAGTTTGAAGTGAAAGGCACGTTCCNNGCCGTCATCGGCAGCAAGCACAACCTGAAGAGACGCTACATCAAGGTCGACGCAGTCAAGGCTGTAACGGCTGAGTAAATTTTTATTAATCATATCCCCTGTTTTTAAAAAGTGCACGATTCCCTTTCGTTTTATTTGATACACCCGGGTGAAGGTGTAGTTGAGAGGCGAATGTAAATTTATTTGATAAGTAAATTGAACCTGAAATAAATATTACTTCTCGGAGATCATTTATTGAAATGTCTCCTTCCCCATTTGATTATATTTATAAATGGTTTTACCCTCATAGTATTGTAAAATTTTCCGACAAATTTCATACTAATGTCAACACAAAATTTTGCGCAACCAGTTTCCAAGGCTAATTCTTGAGGGGGGTAGCGTGTAAACCCCCTCCTCTGCCCCGCCCGGCCCTCCGGCCTGCATTCCCCGTCGTAAACCGCGTTTAAATCCTTCATCAGCACCCTGTCAGACAGGGGGGGTACCCCCGACCACTCCCCCATGTGGGTGGGGGGGTGCATCCCATTTAAAAAATAAGGGAGGGGGGGTCGACCGTGAACCCCCCTACCCAAACGCGAGTAATGAACAGAGTTGCGCATGTTCCGCCCCACCCTTTCGCATGGTACTCCTGACGAGAACGGGAAAAATCACCCTCTACCCGGAAATGAGTAGGGGGGTCGGATCCGGCCGGAGGGGGTTGGGGGTTGCCGGCAGACCCCCCCATGGGTTGGGCGGGGGGTTGGATCCTTTTTAAAAAATAGGAGCGGGCGGGTCGGAACCAGACCCCCCCGTTTTTCGGGCACCGTGGGGAAATTCGTATCGTACGGCCGGGACATTCCTCTCCGGAAGTAGGTAGACGGGATACAGTTTGTCTCTGGGGCGATCCCGTTTAACCGGCGCTATTGGTCACCCTCGGGAGTTGCCGTGAATGATGGTAATCACCTGCCGCGTCATGGATCATGTAACCAACAGGTTATAACGTCATTGAAAATTATCAAGGGATTGTAATAACTCGCCGGGTGAAAATTTTTCCCGGTATGATAAGTTTCAATAAACCGACCATGCGACTCCTGAACTCATCCACAGCAGTCGCAATCGGGGGAGGACTCCGGCTGCATATCGCTTTCCTCCTCGCCGGCCTGGCTGCAAGAATACCCGAATATTGCGCCTGTGCCCTGATCATTTATGCAACCTACACTCTCGACCGGACTCTTGACTGCAAGGAAGACGCTATCAACAAAAGCGAACTCTGCGGGGCCAATACCCGGATTGGAATTATTGCATGTATTGTAGCGTTCCTCGCAGGCAGCTGCATCTTCATAACCGATGGAATTTACCTTGCGCCGTTCTTCCCGTTCATCGTCGGGTATGTCTACACCCGGGGGATCCGGATCGGCCCGTACGAATTCAGGCTCAAAGGTGGCTGCGGGATGAAAAATCTTATCATCGGAATAACCTGGGGCGGATCAATAGCTCTTGTCGTAGGCCATTGGTGTACCAGCATTATGACGATTTGGATCATCTTCCTGTTCTTTGTGCTGAAACTGTTTACCACCTCATGTGTGAACGACCTTAAGGATGTCAAAGGGGACCTGGTCGCCGGTATCCGGACAATACCGGTGATGCTTGGCGAAAAGCTGACTAAAAAGGTTCTCATCCTGGTCCTGTTAATCATGTATGGGGTGACAATCAGCGCAATATTTGCCGGTGAAATCCGGAATGAATGGATTATTCTCTTGTTCAGTCTGGCGCTGACTATCTGTTTTCTCATTGTGTACTCTCCGGCATTCGAGGACAGCCCTCATTTACTGCTGAGAAAGATGAGAGAAATTGTTCTCAGCTGGGAATACGCCATTGCGCTGGCTCTCAGGGCATGTATTGCGGTTTAATCCAGGTTTTCAATTTTTACCGATTCTTTCTGGAAGAACGAGAAGAGCTGTTCTCCCCATGCAACTGCGGACGGATCGTAACTGATGACATCATGCTTGGAATCGAACATGCCGTTGGTGTAGAATAAAGAGATGGAAAAATAGGAATCGGTGACGATAAAGGAAAATTTGATGTCTTTCTTGGATACGTATACTTCGGAAGATTTGAAATTCAGGCCCGCTTGCAGCTGCTCCGGGAACTTTTCCTTGAGGATCTTGAATACTCCGGGATTCAGGATCAGGGAAACGGGAATCCCTTTTTTTGCAAAATTCAGGAAAAAGTCAGGGTACCGTGGATGTATGGTATGGGATATACCCTTGAGATTTTTTGCCTTTGAAATATTATTCAGAAAACCGTTGATATCAAAAATTTCTTCATCGGAATTTTCTACGATCTGGTAATCACCGATATCCCTGATATTGAGGAGAAGTTCAGCGGGCAGTACCTCAAGGTTATGCTCACCCCAGAATTTTCCGTTTTTATCAAAGATTTCCATGGTCTTTAACAGGGGCTCCATGTGAGTGGTCAGCACCCTCCCAATGGGGGTTAATGAAAATCTTCTGCCATCCCGCGTAATCAGGTGCTCCTCTTCGAGGATTTTTATCTGAGGGAGCATCCCCGTTGAGGTGACCTTCAGGATCCGTTTGATATCATCCCATTCCTGAGGCCCGCTGTTCAGCAGGATCAGAAGATTACGTCGTTTATCCGATGCAGAAATGACATTCAGGAGCTCGTTCATAGCCTACCGGTACTATTATAATGTGATTGTACCATAGTGAGAAAAAACCTCCTGAACTGGTTGTTGTATTTTTTTCGTGATATATTGAAAACGATCGGCGCCACTTCCCTTTAATAGGAACCGGGACGGATTTTTTTACATTATGGATCATACGTTTTTGGGAACCCCAGAAATCCCGCTGTTGACCGGTTTCGGGCAGGGTTTTTGTATCCCGGTAGTATGTTACTATTCCCGGAAACAGCCACGACGAATATCGACGGACAAGATTACAACGCCATTAAAAATTTTAATGGCATTAAAATCGTTAGATGGATAGCAATATACAATCTCTCTCCTGATATTGTGTCGGAGTAGCGATCCCTTGTCCGTGCATCACATCCACACTACACCCAAGAAAGATCGCATACTCCCCATCTCTCAACACAATCCCCTTTACACTGCTCACACTGGTGAACGAAGTTATGACTGATACCATGAATTTCGCTGGACACAGAGGGTGTATCACGGAACTAGGCAACAGCACCCTCCCTGTGCTGTCAGTACTGTATGTTGATGACGACCCTCTTCTTCTGAATGTCTGTAAACTCTACCTGGAACGGCGTCAGGATATCTTTGTGTCCGTTGCCAGCTCAGTTGAAAATGCCTTGAAACTCATCGAGACTCTCTCTTTTGATGTTATCATCTCCGATTACCAGATGCCGGGCACGGATGGTATCAGTTTTTTGAAGATTCTAAATGAAAAAGACTGTTCCATTCCGTTCATTCTCTTCACCGGCAGGGGAAGGGAGGAAGTCATGACCGAAGCAATCAACAACGGTGCAATATATTACATCCAGAAAGGCGGGCATCAACGGTCCCCGTTTGCCGAGCTCGATAATAAAGTCCGTGAAGCTTCCCGGCGGAGTCTGGCTGGGGATACTGTAAAAGAAGATTGGATTGTTGTATAACCGGTTCTTTGAATATTCCGGAACCCCTGTTATTATTCCTGATGATAGCCTGATCCTGAAGTTACCCTTGGGGAATTCATCCTCGTCACCGGTTCAATAAGAACAAGGTAGGGTAATCTCCGGTATGGGGCGGATGCGATGAATGGCGGGATTACTGCACAGTTGCGGATTCTGATCCGTTATCGTCAACCCGTGGCCCGGTCTTCCCGTAAACGCCCGAAATCCCTCCGGTAAAAAGATACCAAATTCTCATTCCCGGGTATTATTGAGGGATTCCATCAGCGCGTAAAAAAACTCCGTCTTCCGTGTGGTAAAGAGTCCATGCCATGCCGAAAGGGTTTCCGGGGTCATTACACCGAGTTTTTTAAAGATATGGAATGCGAACTCTACGGGCGCCAGCCCGCTTGCGGTGATCAGGTTGCCGTCTGTCACCGCCGGTTCGTTCACATAGGAGCGTTCACCCCGGTAATGCGGGCAGAACATCTTCAGGGCAGCAGGATCATTACTCGTGTGCTTGCGGTTGTCCAGCAGGCCGGCATTGGCAAGACCAAGCGTTGCCCCGCAGATCGCTGCAACTATCGTACCGTGGTCGAGAAGTTCATGGACCGTTGCAATGACCGGCGCCTGAGATGGTTCTAGCCAGGTATCTGCACCGGGCAGGATGAGTACGTCTCCCGGAACCGGCCGGATAACGCCAACCAGTACTTCCGGGGTCATGCGGATCCCTCCCATGGTGATTATCGGCTCCAGGGTCCGGCCGCACAGTACAGTGTTGTACTTCAGTGCCGGGTCCCTGAGGTACCTCCCCGATCGAAGCTCGGCAAGGACGTGACCGGGTTCCCAGTCGGCCA
>PMKW01000193.1 GCA_003157895.1 Methanoregula sp.
TCTGGGGGAGGGTTGCCGGTATGGCGGCGAAGGATATCGTCCGCAGGTTCGGGATCACTGAGAAGGGGCTCGCAGCGTTTGTACGGGCACTGCGCCATTTTCCGTGGGCGATGATCGTTGGTTACACCATCATCGAGAAGGAGAATGAAGTGATCATCGAGGTACCCTCATGCCCCACGCAGGAAGCCCGGCTGCGGCGCGGGCAGGGGGAGTACATCTGCCGCGAAATGCACCGGGCGGAGTTCACCGGCTTTGCCCGTGAGATCGATCCCCGGATCTGTGTGGAATGTGAATTCGCCCCGCCCGACCCCCATCCGAAGGAAATGTTCTGCCGGTGGCGCATCACACTGAAGGAGTAATCCGGGAAAACCTGTCACGATTTTAAGGTATTATGGACTTCCCGTCACTTCTTATTCCGGTTATCATCTATACCGGCCTGAATATTCTGGCGTTTGCTGTTTTTACCTATGACAAGTTCATGGCAAAGGTGAGAATGGGACGATGTTCTGAAAATTCACTCCTGCTCCTTGCGGTGCTCGGCCCCTTTGGTGCGCTGACTACTATGATCGGGTTCCGGCACAAGACCCGTCATGTGAAATTCTTCCTTGTGCCGGTCTTCGCTATCCTGCACGTGGTCCTGATCCTCTTGCTATGGCCATGGCTCTCCTGAATACCTGTCAGATGTTGCGAATACTGACCACCTCCTCATCTCATGTTGAGGGCCCGATGGTCAGGTAAAAAACTCTGGAGAATTGCAGACAAACCCTACCGCTTTAATACGGGCTCTTCCATAGTTTTTCTTCATGCGGACGAACAGGCATCAGTATTTCCTCGACCTCGCGACCCGGTGCGCCCACCAGGGGACCTGTCTCCGGCGGAACTTTGGTGCAATCATCGTTGACGAATTCAATACCATCGTTTCCACAGGCTATACAGGCGCTCCAAGGAAACAGATGGACTGCACCGAGCTGAACCGTTGCTGGCGAAAAGAGCACAATATCCCCTCCGGCTCCAACTACGAGCGATGCCGGAGTGTCCATGCCGAGATGAACGCACTCCTGCAGGCCGGGAAACTTGCACGGGGGTGTACCCTTTATCTTGCAGGATTTGATGTTGAAACGGATGAAACAACCCAGATATGGCCATGTTTTCTCTGCTCCAAGATGATCGTAAACAGCGGTATAGCAAATGTCATCATGCGGACAAGCCAGGACACCTATAAGGAGATGGACCCAATGGTCCTGTACCAGATGCGCAGCCGGGAAGCTCTCGGTGAAGATGCAAAATAATGGTAAAATCCCCAGTCCGGTCATGGACCGGGAAATACCATAAAAACCGGGTATGTCCCAGATGCTCCAGGCTCATTTTTAAAAAACCTGAAGATTTTCATTTTATTGACAATGGTATGTCCCGCTCTTTCATGATTCAATTTTCAGGAACAGAGCCGATAGAAAACCGCCAAATTAAGAAAAAAATGAAAGAAGTTATGTAATTAGAACCGGGGTTTCCGGTGTTTCGGGAGGCAGTCACGGCAATAAACCGGGCGGCCTTCGGTCGGCTTGAATGGTACTTCGCATTCTTTCCCACAGTCTGAACATGTTACTTTTGTCATCTCACGTGGGCCTGAGTCTCTTGGGCCGCCGAAATTTCTCGAGCCGCCAAAATTGTTTGATCCAAACATAGTATTTCCTAATACAGTCTTTGTATAACTGTGTTACAATAGTCGCTGCCTGAGTTTAAGAAACAATATGTTGGGGACTCCTGAACGAAAGGGTAATTTGATTATAATATACTGCTTTTTCCAGATGCAGCGCGATCGGCAATGATACCGTTTGCAGTTACTATCGGGGATATCCGGTGAAATCAACCCCATACTGAAGATAGACCGGGTTTTACGTGTAGGACCGGATCTCGTTATACAGTACAACAAGAGAGAGACTGATCAGGTTCAAGGTTGTTGCAGCATACCACAGATAACTCTCGAATGTTGTGAGAGTGGCAATCCATCCTGACCAGAGCATGATACAGATGATGGTAAATGTGAGCAGGGTGTCGATCGCGAGAAAGACCATGGGCATATGGAAAAAACGCCCGATCTGCGCTATCGTGCAGTACTCGAATGGAGCCGGGTGGTTGAGGATATCGAACAGTTCGCGGCCAAGGTTCATGATCAGGTCCGCTAGTGCCCAGAGGGTCACCCCCCAGCCGCAGACTGAAAGTGGTACTGACATATCAGAACCGATCCGGATGAGCGTGATGCCAAACAGCAGCTTAAACATACAGAAGGGAACACCGATGGTGAGGCTCAGAAAGAGCGGGCGTGAAAAAAACTTCTGGATGATATCAGATTTCTGATGGTATGAGCAGGTTCCGGCATCAGGATCATTTTGGGACATGGCATCGTGGGAGCTGTTATTCAGGTAATTGTACCATGGTCGTTTATTAAGGGATAGGGAACAGTTCACCATCCATCAAAATGTTTGCCGTAAACCCCATTTACTCCCATGTTCAAGATAGTGGGAATAAAAAGGTGAATTACAGGAGGAATTTTTGATAAATTAACCGGAAAGACTGCAACGCTTACGCCGAAATCAGCACCCGTGCTGTCCGCCATCACGGTCATTGCCGCTGATGGTATCATTGATGAAGCAGAACTGGGGGACCTCGCCAAGATCGTCCGCGGGGATAAGAAATCCATTGAGGTTGCAATGGAAGTCATGCGGGCGAACAAGTTCCCGGCTGTCATTGACCTGGTAGCAGAAAAGCTGGATGAGAAACTGAGGCCCGCAAAGCTCGTGATTCTCAGTAATCTTGCAATGGCTGACGGAATTCTTGCGGGAGAAGAGAAAGCAGTATTGCAGTTATACATGGACAAATTCGGCATTCCTGATGTAAAACTCCAGCCCATCATCGATGCGATCGCAATCAAGAATGATTTCTCAATCTTCTCCTGACCTTTTTTCATAATAAAAAAGAGTTCAATTATTTCTTGAAAAAACCAGGGATGCACCGTAACTCCCCAAGAAAAAATCCGTGTCTTCTTATCAGGAGAAGACTTGTGCCTGCGACAAGGATATTAGTCCCGATATTCATGGAAGCTTTTTGTGTGGGGGTCTGTGCAGGGTACGTTGTCTGTACGGGTTCTGATGTGGTCGTTACCGGAAGGGTAGTAACCGGAGGAGGACTCTCCGTAATTGTTGGCAGGGTGGTGGTAAGGACCGTCTGCGGGGTTGTGTCGATCCCTATGACATCCGGGGCTCTCCTTGAATAGACCTGAATCTCCACCAGCAGGTTATCACTGTCAATTGATTTTGGGCTTTCAACCTTCACCGAGTACGACCGGAGCCTGGTATTCACGGAGGTAAGGAATTCAACGGTCGCCTGCCCCCGAGTATCGGTCGTTACCAGCGCATAATACCGGGTATTCGGCATTACAGAAGTAGAAGGTGCGATGTCATCCCGTATCGTCTGCCCGTTGCCATTATTATACTGGTAGGACCCGATAGGCCACGGTCCGTCAACAGGATCTTCTGCAACATTCATCTGGTTGTCAGCAATAACCGGTGGTTGGTTGCGGGGTTCACCGGTCATGGTGAAGGTGTGCGGGAGCCAGATGTAATAGGATGAATTCGGCAGCCCGATAATATTCACTGTAAAACGGCTCCCCAGGGTAATTGAATCGCCGATTGATTGTTCAGTGGTTTTTACTGCTGATACCGGTACAACTGAAAGCAGGAACCCGGCAATAATCACGATCATCACGAATTTCAGCGGTATCTCTCTCATGAGGATCTCCCATTACGAACTGTGCGTCCTGATTTGACATTTTACGTATTCAGATAAAAGGATACAGCATCCGGTCTGGTGCAGGTAACAGGTGTCCGGGGGGAAAAACAAAAAAATTTCCCGGTTGTGATACTTCGTGAAGATATGAGTATAACGTGTCAGATCTCCTTTGAAAATCCCGGTATAAACAAAGATCCCGCACCTCATGAAAACCCATTTATTGTCCAACATACCCAATTCACCAGTATGGTGAACATGGCCGGTGGAGGGGTAGAGTTCAAGGTAGTGAAGATTCACAAACCAGAAGACGTGAATATTATTCTCGGGCAATCCCATTTCATCAAGACCGTTGAGGATATATCAGAAGCGGTCGTAGGATCGGTCCCCGGTGCAAAGTTCGGTCTGGCGTTCTCAGAATCATCGGGAGAATGCCTGATCCGGATCGATGGTAATGATGAGGATTTGATGGCGCTCGCGCGGGACAATGCGAAGGTAATTGGTGCAGGGCACTCCTTTATCGTGTTTTTACGGGATTGTTATCCCATCAATGTCCTGAATGCGATCAAGAATCTCCATGAAGTGTGCTCCATCTATTGTGCCACGGCAAACGCGGCGGAGGTTGTTATTGCCGAATCCCTTCTGGGTCGGGGAATCATGGGTGTGATAGACGGGCAGACACCCCGGGGAGTTGAGGGTCCTGAAGGAGTTGCGTGGCGGACGACACTGCTCAGGAAGTTCGGGTATAAACGGGGGTGATGCCCGTTTTTTCAGGGATTATCAGGATCCCCCAAAAAATCATTTTCTCATTTTCCGATACAGCAAAAGCATACCTATCGATATGGCAGCAATGCCTGCGGTAAACCCGGGCGTTTTTGTTGTCTTCACAAGCCCGGTAATATATTCAGATGTTGTACCGGCATTGACGGTAATGGTTGTTTTGAGATCCTGGTACCCGTCCATCACCAGGGTTATGGAATGCGGTCCCTCGCTCAGCATGGGAATTGTTGTCGGTGTCACCCCCATCATCGTTCCATCCACGTACACAAGTGCTCCAGCGGGTGTTGTAGTGAGGGAGAGCGAACCATAACCGCTGGCAGGTGCGGATGCGGATGGTGTCGTGGATCCTGTACCGGCGATCGGTGTCTTACTTGGAGAGAGCGCGGTCTGCAGGGTTACGGTCTGTTTATTGAAGTCTGCGTTCACGGTCGGGTTGTCTGCAGCGACCGTCACGCTCTTTGAGAGATCCGAAAACCCGCCCAGTCTTATCAGGACAACGTGGTTACCGTTGGGGATGGAGCTGAATACCGCCGGTGTCAGTCCTTTATACACATTGTCGATAAAGACATCAGCACCGGAGGGGGACGACATGACCGTGATGCCGCCGTATGCCAATGTCGGTACGGGTGTCGGTTCACCAACCAGCTGGTCGATGTTCACGGCTGAGTAAGCGATAGCATTTCCCCTGGTATCCAGTTCCTGTATCTTCACCAGCGTCTGGTTGGTCCCCGATGCCGTACCTGCCGGGATAGTTCCCCTGAGGATTACCTGCACGGAAACCTCGTCCTGGTCCCTGTATCCTAATTCGAAACCGTTGATGGTTAAAGTCCGCCCGCCCGTGACGGGCCGGGTACTTTTTGCCTCGTTCACCGTGATCGAGTAAGTCCATTGAGGATCATCAAGTTCCGTGATGAACTGCAGGTCGTCATTGGTAGGAAATGCCGTCCCGTATGCAGCGTAAACCGTATAGGACACGTTGACCGAATTCCCGGAATACAGGTTCCCTGAAGGATCTATGGATACGGATCCCACCGTAAATGCCGCCACTCCCTGAACCAGTAAAAGCAGAGTGCAGCAGAGCAATGCCAGTTTTAACGATTTCCAGATAAGGATCATCCAATCCAATGTCACGTTGTGCTGTTATAATATCTTCGTGGTATTCTGGAGGGAGTATATACCCGGGAGTAGAAACAGAAACAAGGCAGGCAGAGAAGGCAGGAAAAAATGAACGTGAATACCGTTACACGCGCGGCTTGAAGGGGATTAAGGAATCAACGACCTTGTATTTCTTACCGTCCTTCATCGTGACATACACCATGATCCGGTCGGTATTCTTCGTTCCTTCCAGCGTTGCTGCACTACCTATCGTGGTACCCACGTCCGCCGTTTTAGTCAGGCCGTCGGCCCGGATGAGGGTAACATCGATCTTATTCACCTGCTTAAGTCCGTTTCCTCCCTGGAATGTCACGATAACATTCGCGAGATAGTCTTTATCCACGTTAAAAATGACGCTGTTTGCTTCAATGACACTGTCAGTAGGGGACACAACAAGGTCTGGTCCGGCTGTAGTTGCGGGTACGGCTTGGGTAACCGCAGCAACGGTCTGAGTTACGACCGGTGCATTTTGTGTTCCGGTGCAGCCCGCAATGGCAAGAAGTGTGCAAAGCAGGCCAGTGATCAAAATGATGGTTTTGATTTGCATATCTGTTAATTAAAAAATGGAAGCATATTATTGTTATGATAAAGTTGCGTGAAGGAAAAGGGGAGCTTCTCAATTGAGCCGGATTTTTACCTCACGGTATCCTGCCCGCCGATACCTGCACTATCCAATAGGAAAACATCATGGAAGACTAAAAAAGGGTGATGAACCGGATACCGCAGGTGCCCGGATACCGGCCCGTTATTTCCCTGTTTTACCACCGGCACGTTCGAAATCGATGAAACCATTATATGGATCGGTTTTCAGAAGACGGACATTCACATTCTGGCCGACCCACATGCCTCTTTCTCCCCGGATCACCCGGCCCTCGGCAGGGGGATTGATGAGCCGGACATAGGTGCCCTTTTCAGAGGCGCCGGTGACCAGCGCTTCGAATACGGTGCCAATCCTGTCCTGCAATAACACAGCAGCAGCTGCCTTTCGCATGAACCGCTCTACTTTTTTTGACCCTTTTTCCCTGTCGGAAAGCCAGACTGCCCGGTCCTCCAGCTCGTCGAGGGTGTAAGGGCTTGGCATTTTGTCAAGCATGGATTTTAAGAGACGCTGGTTGATGACATCAACGTACCGCCGGTTCGGGGCTGTGCCGTGAGTATAATCGGATACTGCCATCGAGAAATGGCCGGTCGGCGGTGTTCCGGGTTCGAGAGGCATGTATTCTCCCGGTCCAAGGAGTTTGATAATGGTGAGCGACAGGTCCGGGAACCTCACGGGATCTGCAGCTTTCTGGTTTTTGAGGAAGGATGCGAGTGCTTTCACATCCGGTAAGGATGGCAGTTTCTCGCCATAGGATGCAGCGGTCAGTACTATCTCGTCCCAGTATTTCGGTACCCGGACGACCCGCTGGATCATGGGTATGCCCGCTTTTCCGAGGCAGGAGACCATGGTCCTGTTAGCCGCCACCATGAACTCTTCGATCACCCTTCGTGCCATGTTCGGTTTCAGGACCACAAGATCTCTGACAGTTTCACCCTCGATCACCGGTTGTGGTTCAATCGTTTCGAGATCGAGTGCACCCTGTTCCATCCGTTTTTCCCTGAGATTACGCGCTGCTTCTGCCTGCAGCTGGATCTGGTCTTTGAGACCGGGGGTATCCCGGACAAGCGGGGGTATGGATCCGGTCCCCTCAAGCCATTCCCCGAGATCCTCGTATACGAGTTTTGCTTTGTTCCGCACGAGAGCGCGGTGCACTTCTCCCGGGCTGACACTGCCATCAGGGAGGACGGTGTATCCGGCAACCACCGCGAGGCGGTCCTGTTCCGGCAGGAGAGAGGAGATATTTTTCGAGAGCTTGTCCGGCAGCATGGGGAAGGTCACAATACCGGTATAAACTGAGGTTCCGTTATGAACGGCATGCCTGTCTGTCTGGCACTCTTTTGGCACGTAACTATCGACATCAGCTACCGCAACCATGACCTGGATCTCCCCGCCCGGCCCGCGCTCGCAGTATTCCAGCTGGTCAAGGTCCATTGAATCGATATTATCAATGGACGACCAGAGAAGAGAGCGCAGGTCTTTTATCTTCCCCCCCTCATATAAAGGCGCTTTGTTGGTGAGTGCATCGACTTCCTGCATAACGGGTTTTGGGAACCGGGGCTCAAAGCCGTACTTCTCCATTGCCATGCCTGCGATGGCTTTCAGATCGACATAGCGGGGCTTTTCCATAATAACTCAAGAGAGATTCATTTGATGGGATAAAAACTCTGGCAAGATACTACCTGTTCACCAGTCGGCATGCGGACAGGTTTAGTATGGGGATGCGATCTTTAAAAAATGGGAAAAAAATTACTTCCTGGTCTCCTGTTTTTCGAACTTGACCTGTTTCAATGCTGACTGCCGCTGGCCTGCCGGGTCGAAACTGAAACTGTATATGACGGGCAGGATTTGGGATGCCAGTACCTCCCCCTCTACCCGTGAGAGCACATAGCTGATTACCGCCCCTCCCATGTAACTGGTAGTCCCTGTTCCAAAAAACCATTTTCTGGTAACCGACTCTCCCCCGCTGCAAAGAACGCCCAGATACAGCAGGTGGGTGATCCCGAGTTCATGGACTTTTTCCCGGAAAACCGCCTGTGCCAGTTTTGATGCCGGCTGCGTTGTATCTGTTGTTGTGATATTTTTTACAAATGTTCCCAGTTCCGTATGGAAAGCATCCGAAGCAAGGACTTCCATATTTGCCCGGTCCAGCCATACGGTCTCCTGTCTGATTGCTTCGTTGAGGTTGTCAATCTCCTGCTCTCCTTCGGCTGTGGGTGTCCCCTCCCCGAGCTTTTTCAGGGAGATCTTCAGTTCAGCCAGCAGTCCGGTTTTTTTGCTGATGAAGTAGTGGAGCCTGTTTCGTGATTGTGCGAGCCGGCTTGAACAGTCAAGAACGCCGGCATACATATTCATCAGCTTGGACTGGGGACCCGTCGTGTCCATTGAATAGAAATTATATACATACATGTTCCGTTTCTCTGATTTCAGAGATCCCGCCACTGCCGTGATAAGACCTTCGGTTTTCAGGGAAACGTTCCGGCTTTTATTGGAATAATCTGACCTGAAGCACCCTGCAATGTCTGCGGGTGTCCCGGCAATACCTGTTACGGCTGGCAGGGATGTTATGGAAGGGGTGATTGCAGGGAGGAAAAATGGTGATGCTGCAAGGGACGCAAGTCGTGTTGCACCGGTTTTTATTGCGGGTGTTTTCTCTTCATTGCCCTGTTCATCCTTTTGCGTAGCAAGATCAGCAAGCTCCTTGTTTGTGGCAACCTGTTTCCTGCAACGCACCTCGAACACCGATAACTGCGATGTGACCTCGATGAAGGGAATATCTCCCGCTGCATAATCCAGCCTGTCCACGATCATAATCCTGACATTATTTCCCAGTCCTACAACAGCGCTGATCCCCCGGGTAATATCTGCGGATACCCGTTTTAATGCATGGTACCCGACAAGTTCGGTAACATACCCGGCATTCACATCGGACTCGGTCTTGTCCTCCGGGAGTTTTGTTGTCTGCATCCGGAGGATCTTTGCAAATAATTCACCCTGCTGTTTTATCTGCTCAAGTATACTTGCTGCCTGCAAACGCTCCCGCTCAAGGGTGGCTTTGAGCAGGTCGCATTCAGCCTCTCCCCGTTGTTTATCGATTACGGATTGCAGGATTGCCTGCTCTTTTTCGAGTTCCAGTTTTTTCCTCTCCAGATCGAAGGCTTCCTTCTGCTCTTTGATGTCACTCTCGGTTTCTGTTCCTGATGAAGTCCCTGCTTTTGCTGATGTATTTGCTCTTGGAATGATTGCCCCTCCACTAAATCTGTGTATGTCGAGATTGTGCATCGGGATTCAAATATTTTCTCAAGGCACCCTGTTTTTTCCCGTCGGTTTTTCCTCGTGATCTGCCGGTTATGATAATTACCTNNTATACCTGCCAGACAAGTGTCTCCAAAAAAGAAGGGTGAGAAAAAAACTGCCGTAAAAACCGGGCCGGGTAAGGATCGCAAATATCATCTGGAAGATACCCGCCACCCCCCTCAGGAAAATCCTCTGCCATACACGAAGCATAAGACCATCCCTAAACCCACCCACCCTCCACGACA
>PMKW01000007.1 GCA_003157895.1 Methanoregula sp.
ATATATTATAAGTACTATATAAATTGTTTGAAATAATTTTGAGATGTTTTCAATAAAGAACGTAAAAGCAATTTTGGATTATATCATACTGATGTTACTTAATTGCTGATGCAGGGCGTCCAGAATATTGCGTTCCACAGGAACTAATGGGGTATACCTGTGTAACAAACAACTGATTATAACTAGATTACGGACAACTACCAGAAGAACCAAGCAGGAATTCTCAATAACAATAACAGGCAATATCTCTTCTGTTATGAGTCATAACCATATCAGACTATTTGAAATCACTGGTGCTGTTATTACTGTTTCTACAACCCGGACCATTGACACTGATACCAGCGGAAAGACCATTACCTGTCTTCTTAAAGAGAAATCTATTCCTGTCCGGTATTACACAATCGTACCGGATCGTATCGATGCGATCCGGAACGAACTTTTTATTGCTATAAAAAAAGCCAACTGCATCATTATCACAGGGGGTACTGGTTTGACTCACGATGACTGTACCATTGAGGCAGTTTCCCCTCTTTTTGAGAAGAAGATTGAAGGATTCGGAGAATTCTTCCGGATGAAGAGTATTCAGCAGATCGGCACGACATCGATGCTTTCCCGTGCAGTTGCCGGGATTATTGATAAAAAAGCCGTCTTCTGTATCCCGGGATCAACACCTGCGGTAACCCTGGCAACGACAGATCTGATTCTTCCGGAAATCGCACATATCATCAGTCACGCGAATCTTTAGGCTGCAGGATCTATGAATTTTTTCATCTGAAAAAAACTAATAAGATATCCTGATAATTATCGCAGGACCTGTAGCAGCGCTACCCGCTCAAGTACCAGATCGACAATCCGCTCACTCCCACCGGCAGCTGTAATTTCCTCGGGGGAAATTGCAAATGTCTCCATCAGTTGTCTCTCCTTCGGGGGATCGATGGTGTCCCAGTTCTCCCGAACGAAGCGGAATAATGGTTCAAGTGCCGTCCAGACCCCCTCCCGCGCTGGGAAACAACAGATATATACCCGGTTCTCACCCTCATGGATTCCAAACGAAGCTGCAATATTGCACTGCCGTGAGCCGGCCGCGAACAGGAGAGCCTCCATCTCGAGAGTGTTTGAGATTGTTACACCCTCTTCAAATGCCCGTACGGCTCTCGCAACTGCAGTTGCTGCATGGATTCTCCCGGCAATCATATCTACGTTGAAACAGATGATACGGGTGTTATGCTCCGCTGCAACTACACGGAGATCCTGAAGAAAGGCGGCAGGGTTACGAACCGAGCACCGAGCAGGCCGTATATCACTGGCGGCTGAAAGAGGGTACATACAATCACCGGAAATAAATGAGTGTTGATTGGCCATCCTTATCTTTCTCATCTGAAGACGGGCGCTCCCCTTTTATATCCTGCACGGTCTTTCCTGGATCAGCCTTTTTTTTGCCCACAAGCTGAGAAAAGATCTGTTCGGCAATTCCGCGGCCAATGATTCTTGTTATTGTTTCGATTCCCTCTGTAAGTACAGCATCCGGGGAGGTAATGTTGTTGTTGAAAAGCCGGCGTGCCCTGATCCGTCCGATACCCCGCAGTCTGACCAGCGGCAGGAGCTCGCGGCGTATGCCGTTCTTCATGCAGATCTCGTACTCCCGGATCTGTATATGGAATGCAGGTGCAAACATACGGGAGAGCTCGGTGGTTGCATGCAAGAGCCAGTTGACGCTTTCGACCATCCCGTACACGTCTCCGGGACCTACTGCATAGCGCTCACAGATCCTGACATCGGGAAGTTCATCGGTCCAGTCTGTAAGAAGCATTGCGGTCTTGATCGCTCGGAAATATTCCTCGTCCTCATCGGGCGGCATAGGAAGCCAGAGCTCTTCCTCATGCTCCCCGATCATCCGCTCCAGCTGCGGCCGGTCTGAATTCCGAACATAGAGACGAGGCATATCGGGCGTGCTGCAGATGAGCTGGAGGAGGCCGATATCGGCATAGTCTGTTCTTTCCCTCAGCGTGGAAACGATCTTGGCTGCACTCCGGGGATCGATATAGAGCCGGGATACCAGCGCGCCGAACTCGGTTGCCCCGAGATGTTCGCCGATCTCCAGCACCATCTCTGCATCAACGAGAAACTTCAGCGCGGAATCCACCGCCCGCTGCATCAGACGGCCCTGTCGATTTTCATGGACGTAAAAACTCCGGTTCATGAATTCCGTCAGTTCGTGGCGGGTGCCTGCAAACCCTGAGGCGATGAGGGAGAGGGCATGGGTATACAAGGCTGTGGGTTCGGCGATCTTGGAATGAACCTCTTCAGCGGGGGCCTCAATATAGCACTCGAACAGCTCTTCTACCTGTCCTGCATCCTTGGCAATAAGTACTGCCTCGCCATAGGGATCGAGCCGGGGCCGCCCTGCCCGGCCTGCCATCTGGTGGTAATCGCTTACCGGGATCGGCTGCATCCCCTCACCGGCAGAAAACCGGAGGTAATCGCGGATGATAACCCGCCGGGCGGGGAGGTTCAGTCCCGCTGCAAGGGTCGGTGTGGACGAGATGCACTTGATTAGCCCTTTCCGGAACCCGTNNCACAGGGCAAGACTCTTTGCCATCTCCGTTTCAGCGGTGGCAGCGAGCTTTTCCGCGCAATCTTTCAGGTCCGGTTCATCGCTCTTAATCGCCCCGGCAGCCCGTTTTGCAAATGCCTCAGCGTTCCGTCGCGAGGAGACAAAGACCAAACACTGCCCCCCCTCAGCAATGGTATCCAAGCAGAGGTTGAGATCCTCGTAGTTCTTCGATACCTGTTTGATAGGGCGGTCCCCCTCGCGGAAATGGATCCGGTCGTTCCAGAACACACCCTGCCGGAGATCGACTGGCCGCCAAGTGCTGGTGACGAGATCTGCCTCAAGCCAACCGGCAAGCAGCTGGGGGTTGCCGATGGTTGCCGAGAGGCCAATCACCTGCATGTCTGGATTCTGGTACCGCAGCTTGGCGATCACCATCTCAAGGGTGGGCCCACGGTTCTCTGAGTCTATGAGGTGGATCTCATCGACAACGAGGAGGGTGATATCCTGGATCCAGCGGGCACGGTTCCGTAAGAGGGAGTCGACCTTCTCGCTTGTGGCAACAATAACGTCATTTCTTCCCAGCGAGTCATCCCGGCGATCGAAATCCCCGGTAGCGATCCCAATCCGGATACCCTTGTTGGCGAATTCATCGGATTTCTCGCTGGCAAGCGCCTTGAGCGGGACGATATAGAGGCACTTTCCTTTTTTTGCAATGTGGGTATGCATTGCCATTTCTGCGATCAGGGTTTTACCGCTTGCCGTAGGGATGGATACGAGCAGGTTTCTACCTTCCAGCATCCCCGTCTGTAGGCATTCTGCCTGCGGGGGATAGAGCTCCACGATGCCGCTTGCGAGGTAATGCTGTTTGAGATTTTCCGGAATCGGGAGCGCGGAAATTAACATGGCAAAAACCTTCCAATGACCCCTTTAATTCCACTGAAATTCGCTGGCATTATGGCTCTTTTTGGTAATACTAACCATAAAACGGAATTACCCTCCACGGGAAATAACGGGAAACACATAAATATAAATTGATGTTTTTATTGTAAACCTTAGTAATAATAACTGATCATGTCCTGTTTTGACTCTTTCTTCTTCTTGTCAAGGAAGGCAAAGACATTTTCATGAGGAACACCCTCGATCAGCATATCGATTGCCGCCCGTGCCGTCTTCATTTGCTCCGGATACCCAATGAGTGCTATCGTCTTGCCAAAAACGGAGATCTCGACATCGGTCATGTCTTCAATCTGTTCCCGGGCCCGACCATCCTTCCCGATAATCCTGCCCCGGAGACGATCCAGTTGCCGGGGACCTTCCGCCATTGCCGAGAGGTCGATAACATCGAGAAGCAGGTCCTCGTCTTCGATCATCTCGAAGGCGCGCTCCGGGGAGAAGCCCCGGTTAATGGCATTGATGATCTCGACCGCACGGAGAAGCGGTATTGTATTCTCGTCCGCGGCCTCAACTTTGACTAGTCCCTCCTTGCTGTCAACGGTGATTGTCGTGTGTGTTTTTGTCTCGAGTTCTTTTTTGGTTGCACCAGCCTTTCCTATCAGTACACCAACCCTGCTTCCAGCAATCTTGACTTCCTGCATCATATCTGTATTCACCTCGTATTTCTGATAGAGCGGGCCCAGTTACTCCGCCCCTCTATATTTTTCACTAACCCGATAAACGAGTATCATGGTTCAGCCTCATTGCGTCCTGTTATGGCATTGAAAAGTTCAACATCCGTACTGACATCACAGCGGTTTTTGAAGAACCGGTTGACGTTCCTGATATCCCTCATCAGGAACGGGAGGGCCCGGGGGTGATCGCGGGTAACTGACTGGCCCATATCTATGAGGTATGGTTTGTCTCCGTACAATATATTGAACTCGCTCAGATCTGCATGCACAAGCTCTGCCTTGTTATACAATGTATCAATGATCTCCGTGATCTGGGCATAGGTTTCTTTAGGGTCCTTCAGTTCAACATTGCGGAGCTGAGGATAGGGGATCTCCCGCTTACCTATAAACGACATGACGAGAATATTCCGGTTCCAGACCAGCGGTTCGGGAACAGCAATCCCAGCATCCATTGCGCGGACAAGATTTGAGAACTCTTTTTTTGTCCATGCGAAGATGAGCTCCTTTTTTGCTTTCTTGACGTGCGAGAACCGGCGGTCACCGGTGATATAAGAGCTCATAGTAGTGAAATTTGCCGTCTGGATCCGGTAGATCTTAATCGCAATTGCGGTACCATCACGCTCCCCATAAAAAACATTTGCCTCTTTTCCGGTACTGATGGATCCTCCTATAATGGAGAGCCATTTCTTGTGCACGAGCTTGTAGAGTGCGAGGAGCGTAATCTCATCAAAAACATCCTCTCGTACCTTGAACTGATCCGCATCCTTGATCCGGATACCCATCTCCTCAAGGCGCTGATCGAACTGATCCTGTTTTTTGTCGATATCTCTTCCGAAACTCACAAACAGGTCACCATCTTACACCCCGCCGCTCACCGGACATAGTCTCGGACCGGAGCAAGGATTTCGATGAGCGATTCACCGCATGTTTTCTTGAGATCCATCGGATGAACCTCGCCTTTGCCGTATGCGGCCGCAAGATCAGTATAGGATACGAAGATCCGATCACCACCAAACTTCTCCGGACGTTTGATGGTTATTTCGGGAAGGCGGGGAAATATGTGGTGCTGGAAGATCTGGAGGATGGGGTTCTCTGCAATCTCCGGCGGGCAGAACGCTTTCTGGCACTTCTTTTTGATCTCGTCCTCACTATCAGCAACCGAGATGTAGTTTCCCTGCGACGAGGACATCTTCTTACCGTCAAGCCCGTTAAGGATCGGCGTATGGATACAGACCGGTGCCTTATACCCGAAGTTGACAAGGTGTTCCCGGGCAAGCATATGGATCTTCCGCTGGTCGATGCCACCGACCGCTGCATCCGCTTTCAGCAGGGCGATGTCCGCCATCTGCATGATCGGGTAGATCATCTGGGAAACGGTCGGGTGGTCCATCTGCCGCCCCACCTCATCCATACTCCGTGTTGCCCGGTTCAGTGTAATCTCCTGAGAAAGCCGGAGTACCAGCAGCTCATAGTCCCGGTTGAGCTGAACATCCGATCCAAGAACATAGTTTACATTCTTTAATCCGAGCCCCTCAAAACAGCATTTATTGTAATCGGCAAGTTCCCGGACTTTTTCCATGGTTCCTTTCCGGTTCAGGAAGGCATGGAGATCGGCAAGCAGCACAGTGACTTCAAAACCCGCCGCCTGGAGGTCAACCAGTTTGTTTATCGTGACGAGGTGGCCGAGATGGATCTCTCCGCTGGGTTCATAACCGGCGTAGACTCGTTTTGTTGGCTGTAAAAGAAGCGCCCGGAGGTCTTCGTCTGTGACTACTTCGACAGTGTTCCGGGTAACACGTTCGTATGTGTCCATCAAAAATAATGGGCGATGATGGGTGTTAATGGTTATTCTGGATTGTTATGAAATGGAGGGCAGCGTTTGTGGCAGCAATGGATTTTGCTGCGTCCTTTTCGCCGCCCATCATGGCACGGATCGCATCAACGTTCTCGACGACGACATCAGCTTCTTGGTGGATGGCCTGGAAGAAGCAGAGCTCGTTTGAGTTTGCATAGATCGACTCCTCGAAGATACAGTTCTCCCACAGATCGGATCTCTGTCTGCCGAGATCCATGGCAAACTCCTTGAGCTCAGCGGTGCTCTTGATAGCGGCACTCTTCTTAATGAGCCCGAGCCTGGGGTGCTTGTTGATGAGCTCGATGACCCGTTCTTTACTAACCGGTTTCTTGGTGGTCATCTGGATCGCGTGCATATGCATCATCGTTGTCGGAACAATCATTGCCATTGTGGTTATGGAGATGTGCGGGAGGACGGAAAGGACATCAGGACCATGGTGGCTCGGTACCGTGACAGGATCGAGAACAATTGCATCGATCGGGCCCTTCTTGATCTCGCCAGGGTCAGATCCCCGGCGGACCATGATGGCGTGAACATGGGTTACACCGAATTCCTTGTCCATCTCATTGATGATCCGGCAGAGTCCCGTGGTATTACAGGATACCACCCGGACAAACTGTCTCCCGATAGCGTCCTTGTAATTGCAGGACGAGTTGAACGAGAACCCGGCCACCTCATGCTCTTCTCCACCCTGCCAGAGCGCTTTCTTTCCCAGTTTTTCATAGAGGGGCTTGTTGGTCGCTCCGACATTGCCCGGCGTTCCATCTACGATGATATCTGCTGCCTTGCACATGTCCTCAATACTACCTGCAACCTTAAGACCGGCCTTCTCAAATGCAGCTTTCTTGGAAATATCAGCGATATAGAGCGGGTACCCGCGCTGCTTAGCAACGAATGCTTCAGCATTGGGGCGCGTCTTGGAAACCCCGATCACCTTCATGTCCTTCTGAGCAGCCACTGCATCGGCTACGCGTTTGCCGATAGTCCCGTACCCGTTAATGGCAACCTTGATCATACAATCGTACATTGCGCCGGAATGGAAAAAACTATGCGGTTCATTATTCATGATGCAAACTACTGACAGACTTGCGGCAGCTAGTCTGAAGGTAACCTTATATCTGCTATTTTGACAGTGATTCATGAATGATGATTAAGGAATGTGATACAATAACCGCATTCTTCTGGTATGGTCACGGGTTACACATAGAATTCCTGGATTTTGATGACTTCCGAACTGTCCTTTGCATCAGCATAGAGCTCAAGGGGCTCACGATTGACTTCAAGGAACCTGATACCCCAGCTGACCTTCGACAGAAGTGCATGGGCACGCTCCTTCTCCCCCAGAATATATAATGTCGCTGCCAGCGCTTCGATCGAAGAGAGCTTGCAGGGTTTGCCGAAGTTGACCGGGTTTGCCGCCATTAAAAAAGGAAGTGCCCGGTGGATACGCCAAGATCTTACCGCTCCGGTATCCAGCACCTCCCACGAACAGTCCAGAACCGTTATGGACTTGACGTACCGGTCAGCGGGCGATAGTGCCTGTTCCGCGGTAGGATCCAGCAGCAGGGTATTTCGCGGGATCCGGGTAATTTTAGTAAAAATTGTTAAAAATCCTGCCTTTTCAAGCTTCTTGACTGTGCATTTCCGGGGATCACAACTGTTGTCCCGGTATGCGTACAGGGATATCATTGATCATCTGTGCGTGCACACACTGTAATAATGTACGTGCTCTGCAGCCCCTGCGTACTTCACCCCGGCCTCCGCGCCGAAGGTATTACAAAACCCTCAGATCTCGAGTTTTTCGCAAAAACTGTTGAACGTTGTAACAAATTTGGGATAGAGATAGTCCCACTTCCCTGTCCGGAGACGCAATATCTTGGATCAGATAGGAAACCCGGCACCTATCTCGAACGACTCAATACACTGGAATTCTCCAACCTCATGGGCAGGCTGGAACAACAGGTGACCGGGATCATCGGCGAGCGCGGCCCACCCCTGTGTATCATTGGCGTCAACTCGTCACCGACCTGCTGGGTAACCAGCACGTATTATGGTGCAGTGGGGAACAAACCGCCGAAACGGGACGGCAGGGGTGTATTTCTCTCAAGATTTTCCTCAGTCCCCGCGATGGATGTCGCAGTATTTGCCCGGTACCGGATTTATTTTGCAGCCCCGCTTTTCTCTGAAGCGGAACGGGTTTTTAATGCATCGGTTGCCCGGCTCCTGAGAACAAACCTGTTTGAAGTTCACCTGCCGCAGGAGGCCGGCGACGATTCTGACACCCGGGACATACGGGACCAGGAACGACTCTTCTCTTTCAACAGAACAGCACTTGAGTGTTCTGATCTCATCGTTGCCATAATTGACGGGGCGGATGCAGACTCCGGGACTGCATGGGAGATGGGGTATGCGTTTGCACAAGGTAAACCGGTCATTGCCCTGCGAACCGATTTCCGCAGGGTCGGACATCATGAATACGTAAACCTGATGCTCGAACAGTCTGCAAAGGTCGTGGGCAGTACAGAAGAACTTCTTACCACGCTGCAATCCCCGCTTTTTCTCCAGCAATAAAGGGTCTTACAAGGAGATCAGATCTATCGGATATTTTTTGTTTTTTTAAAAAACAACACGTATCACCGGTTTATTGGCAAAGCAATAATCTATATGAGAATATTTACGAACTAGTAAATGATTGTGATGGGAAGGAAACGCGGGGATCGGGGAAAAGAAAAAGAATCAAAAGTCGATCGTGAGTGTAATCTTGATGGAGAGTACACAAACCCGGTAAGATCGTTTCGTGACCTGACTGTCGGAAACATTAAGGATGCCATTTTCAGCAGCCGGTACCTGCAGATCCTCCTTTCCCTGACCCTCATTGGCGCCTTCCTGCGGTTTTATAATCTTGGGTATAATTCGCTCTGGCTGGATGAAGCAACGACATATAATATTGCATTAAAATCGATTCCTAACATCTGGCAGGTCACAATAGCGGGAGAATTCAATCCTCCGCTGTTTTACTGGATTGAGCACATCATGCTGATCTTCGGGAATTCCGAAGTGGTTCTCCGGTTTATACCCGCCCTTCTCGGTGTTCTGACGATCCCCCTTTTCTATCTTATCGGAAAGGAATTTATTGACAGGAATGTAGGAATTATTGCGGCAGCCATCTGCACATTCTCGCCATTCCTCCTGTATTATTCTCAGGAAGCCAGGGCCTATTCCTTAGCACTCTTCTTTGTTGCATCTGCCATGGTCTTCTTTCTCAAAGCCATGAAAACCAATAAGGTTATACACTGGCTGTTTTTCGGCCTCCTGTCTGCCCTTGCCCTCTGGTCCCATTTTTATGCAATGGTAGTGATCGGTGCTCTTGTCCTGTACGCTCTAGGAATCAAGATCCCCGAATATAGGAAGGATCTCAGGGCGCTCACCCCACTCGTTGCTGCGGGTGCGGTATTTACAGTCATATGCCTGCCGCTGATCTTCGTCTCATTTCAGCTTTTCACCAAAAGGACATCCGGGGGGCCATCATTCGGTATACAGGGTGCTGATGTGATCATCGAAACCTACAGGCAGTTGTCGGGATTTTCCATGATAGTGATGTACCTGTTCCTGATCTTCTTTATTATCGGAATCCTCCAGGCATTCCTCATAGACAGGAATAAGGGCATCTTTCTTGTGACCCTCACTATCCTGCCCTTTGCCATCAGCTGGTTCCTTTCTTACCAAATCCCGATGGTCCCCCGGTATATCATTATCCTTACCCCGGTTTATTTTGTCGGGATTGCCTTATCTTACAAACCGGCATTCCGGCTGGTCAGCAACCGCTGGGTTGTTTATGGATTTATGACACTGCTGATCCTCCTGAGTATCACCACCCCATTTTTTATGAGTTATTACTCTTCTTATACCAAAGAGGACTGGAGAGGTTTCTCCTCGCAGGTTGGTCAAGTAGCCCAGCCGGGGGATTTCATCGTCCTTGTTCCCGGGTATATGACGCAACCGTTCGATTATTACTACACCAATGCAACGAAGGGGACATTCGAGTACGGGGCCTCAAGTGCAGAGCAGCTGGCGGCCATTTCTGCCTTGAAAGCCAATAATACGATATACTATGTCGTAACCGGGGATATTAGCTCTGCCGATACATCTGGTGGATCTGTCACGTGGCTCCAGGGACATGCAAAAGGCGCTGAAGCGACTTCAGGAATCTACCTGTTTAAGTATTCCTGAACTGGGTACTTCTGGATCACTATGTATGACCTGACCGTTCTCATTCCAACTTTCAACGAGGAGGCAAATATCCGCAATATCGTGATGGCAGTGGATGCGGTCTTCCATGAGCACTCTCTCCATGGCCAGATTCTTGTTGTTGACGACAATTCATCCGATGCAACCATCAGCATCGTTCACGAGCTGATGATGTCAAAAGAGAATGTGGAGATCCTCATCCGCGAAAAAGATCACGGTCTCTCCCAGTCTGTTGCCGATGGATTTTCACACGCCCTATCTGATGTTTTTATTGTCATCGATGCAGACTTTTCTCACCCCCCCGTGCTGATCCCCCGTATGTATGAGGAGATCCGAAAGGGAAACGACATTATTATCGGCAGTCGGTATATGGAAGGGGGCGGGATTAAGAAATGGCCCCTGAAACGAAGGATCATCTCAATCGGTGCAACATTTCTCGGGCGGCTCCTCTTCCCGGATATCACGGACCCGGTAAGCGGCTTTTTTGCTGTTAAAAAAGAGGTCGTGGATAAGGCTCCGCTGAAACCCCGGGGATACAAGATCCTGCTCGAAGTACTCGGTAAGGGAATATGGGAAAATGCCAAAGAGATTCCGTTCGAGTTCGTGGACCGCGAGATCGGGTCGAGCAAGCTGAAAACCGGAACCATTATCGATTATGCCCGGCAGGTGGCTGACATCACTCTGTACTCGTTTTCCCATCATAACAGTGCTGCATGGCGGGAATGGAAGCGGGTATTCAAGTTCGGAATCGTGGGGATTTCCGGAATTGTGATCAATCTTGGGATTCTTTTTCTGCTTGTCGAATTTTTCACCATGAACAAAGATCTGGCCAGTCCCATTGCAATTGAAATCTCTATCCTGAGCAATTTCATCTTAAATGATCTCTGGACATTCGGGTCCATTGAGAATAAGAAAGTAGCCGGCAGGTGGCATCGCCTTGTTGCATTCAATATTGTTTCTGTCGGAGGTGCAGCGATCAATTATGGTATCTTCCTGATGTTGACCACGTGGTTTGCGGTCTACTATCTGGCAGCCCAGCTTATCGGAATTGTGATAGCATTTGTCTGGAATTTCCTTGTGAACCGGCGAGTAACATGGAAGCGGACTCAATGATGATGCTGTACCTGCGAATGTCTCATTTGAAAATTTTTCCAGAACATTAAAGTCGTTAAATTGAGTATATACTCCAACGGTCTTCTGGAGATTCTGATATGTCTGAATCTGTAAAAAAATGGAACATTTCAAGAAAAGAAATCGTGTATCTCATTTTACCGTTTCTTCTTTTATTAATTCTCTTTCCGACGGTTGTTCAACAAGATCATGTCCTGATTGCAGAATACCATGATATACTTCTCGGCGTCAACTCAGACCTTTCAGTAATAAAAAATCCATTATCCCTCTGGAATAACCAATGGATTACCGGATTACCAGAATATGCCGATCCCCTTTCTGACCATTATTATCCCCTGCTTTTCCCAATATTCATTCTTACGCAGGATGTATTCATCATTAATTTTTTCCTTTTTGTACACCTGTATCTTGCATATTTGGTTTTTTTTATCTTTTCAGGATTAATGACAAAAAATTCTGAGATCCGTATGATCTCCGCGTTGTTCTATCTCTTTTCCGGGGTATTATTATCCCGGCTTGCGGCAGGACATGGGGCGCTGATATATGCTCTTGCATGGATTCCCCTGTTGTATTATGCGTTTTTCAAAATCGTATGGGATGAAGAAGTGACTATAAAAAATATTGGTATTATTGCTGTATCTTCGACATTAATATTCTTCACCGGCGCTGTATATTACCTCTTCTACAGCGGTCTGATGCTGTTCGTGTTCTTTGCATATTATATTCTTAAAAAGAAGCTGAGTAACGGTGCAATAATTGCAGTTTTCAGTGCTTTTACTCTTGGTGGCATGATACTCTCCATTAAACTCATCCCCCTCAGTATCGTTTCAAGTGCCCTGGGACGGATCGATGTCATAAATCCTCTAGGGGATGGCGGTTCATTAGAGAATAACTTTGCTTCAATCATTTTTGGAACGCCAATAGATAAGGTATTTGGGTTTTATGAATCAGCGGTGCTTATTGGGATAATTCCGGTGTTACTGGTAATCCTTGCACTGATATTCGGCAGGGAAGATCGAACAATTCCTGCTTTTTTTGCCGTAGTCGTTGCGTTCATATGGGCTGATGGTGGGAATACCCTCCTGTCATTTATCCATCTGATGCCGGGCCTGAGCAACTTCAGGGTTGCCGGGCGTATTCTGGGAGCATTGATACCTATCTTCCTCCTCTTCGCAATATCCGGGTTTGATATCCTGAATACCCGGATGAAAACCGGGGAACCCCTGATCCCTGATCCGCGTCAGAAATGGAATATTGTTTATGCAGCGGGCCTTCTTATCCTAGTCAAGGTCATCGAATTACCATTCCAGTCAAATATCTCACTGGAGGCCGGGCTTTCAGTAGCATTCATTGTTGCATTTGTTGGTCTTTTGTATTTCAATCGGGCGACAATGAAAAATCTCCTCATTTTTATTACAGTATCATGCTTGATTGATGGTGCAATCATTATCAGGAACGCCTCTGACCTATCGCAGGAAGCTGTAATTAAAGTCCTCATTATTCTTGCAATGGTTATTGTTGTTATTGCAATCTTCAATAAAGATCGGTTGCAGGCCCCCATTAAGAAAAACAATTATGTCTGCATTTTCTTAATTGTCGGGCTTGGCATTGCACTTATCGGGAATGCCAGTTACCTGAAGACCTACGATCCAAAGCTTGATGAAAGTCCGGCCATTGCCATTATTGAGAAAATCAACACATTCAGTAATGACGAATCTCAGATATGGGTCTATGAGAACGGCTGGCCAATCCAACATATGGATTTTACCTATTGGTTTATCAAAAACGGCATTCATCCAATACGTGCATATTACCCGTATTTCCTGAATGATATGATAAATCCGGTTTACACTATAGGAAATATAACCTATTATACCCCGGATTACTTTATCGATACTGCGTATCTTGAGAATGGAAACCAGAATCTTGATAATGTGACTTTTAAAGTCAATAATATTTCAGTATACAAACCAGATCATGTTCTTCCCAATGCATTTGTTATAAGGAATGACCAGCTGGTCCCATCAAAAATTGAAAAGTTCTCTGCCGATGAAGTGACAATCTCAGGCAACTTTTCAGCGGGGGATATAGCAGCACTGAAATCATCATTTTATCCTGGCTGGAAACTGAATGGCAAGGACGCATCAAATATCGGAAATATGATTGGTGCGCAGATTCCCTCTGATACTACGTCTGTAACATTCAGATTTGATCCCCCTGATTTTAAAATTGCCGGGATAATCAGCGGAATCGGAGTAATTATTTTGATTGTACTCATCATCAAACGCCGGGAAATAGAAAAATATCTTTCTGAGGCCGGTAAGCGCCCGGTTCAGAATCAGGAAAGAAAAAAGAAGAAATGATACGTTGAATCAGTCAGTCTTATCTTTTTTATAGCGTCATCCCGTTAAAGAATCCTCATATTCTCAGCCAACAAAATATCTGGTATCATGTCCAACCTCACGGTCGCAATCCTCGCCCCTCCGGATTATGCCAAGGATCTGGGAAAGAAGGGGACGGCGAATGATATCACCTTCTATAATTTGAAAAAAGGCGATGCAACGGTTACCTTCGTTGAGCCGACCCGGTATCCTGAGAGACTCTCCTCGCTGTTTTATGCGGTCTCCCTTTCGGATCGTGTGGTTCTGGTAGTGAACGAGATTAACGCTTCATTCGGTGAAAGTGTGCTGATGCTCCAGTGTGCCGGTAAATCTGCCGGGTATCTCATCCTCAAGAATTACATCTCACCGGACCAGATCGCCCCGCTCATCAAAGGAACCGTCCTCGAACACTATGAAGTCCTTGAAGAGGATATGGTTGGTCTGCGCGAGAAGATGCTTGAGATCGCTGTCAAGCAGACTGCCCATCAGAGAGCCCATGAAACCGCAGGCAAAGGTGTTGTGCCTGTCGATGCCCACTTCAATGTGAAGGGTGTCGGTGTTGTTGTCCTCGGCTCCGTGGCGCAGGGAATGATTAAGAAGCATGAAACGCTCAACGTTCTTCCGACCGGGAAGACCGCCCAGATCCGCTCTATCCAGAAGCACGATGATGACGCTGAGACTGCGGTTGCCGGTGACCGTGTTGGTCTCGCGCTCAAGAATATTGAATCAGAAGACCTGGACCGTGGTTTTGTCCTGACCAACGATCCTGCTATCAAGTACGCGACAACGATCTCCGGGAAGGTCCAGCTCGTAAAATATTGGCCGGCGCCTCTCAAAGAGGGGATGGTTATCTACGCTGGCCACTGGATGCAGTTCCTCCCGGCACGGCTTGAAAAGGTAATTGTTGACAGTGACTGGAAGATACCCACACTAACCCTAATGATGGAAAAAGCGCTGGTCTATCCGCCCGGCGCTCGCGTTGTCCTCCATTATCTCGAAGGCGGGAAGCTGCGGGTTGTGGGATCGCTCATCATTGAGTAATCCTCTACTTTTTTAAAAATCTTTGTTTATTACAAAAGTATTCTGGAAAACACCGTTATACCTGCCCGATTTTGCGGGAATAAACAGAATAAAGACGTTGCCCGAGCAGTTCAATCCGTTGCCGTTCTTCCAGACCGCCAAGCAGGTCTTCCGGCAGTCCACCGATACCATCCCGTGCGCCGAGATAGGCCCCGCAGAGAAACGCAATCGTATCGGTATTTCCTCCCGTATTTGCGGAAACGGTAAAAAGGTCCGGCGGGTGAGTATACCGGCTGATGAGGAAAAACGCGATCGGGACCGTCTGGAAGACCGAGACATCGTTCCCTATCTTGAGAAGGGCAGTTTCTGTATCCATCCCGTCCTTTTCAAGTACCAGTGCATTCCGTATCTTGCCGCCAAGCACCTCATCCTCGACCTGTGCCTTTGCCAGTGCCTTTCCGATGGGATCGGGGGTCTCGTGAAGCGTGTGGTACAGGAGAGTGACGAACGTTGATACCGCGGCATGGGCTGCGGGGTGGGTATGCGTGACATTGCATGCCCGTACTGCCCGTTCGCAGGCTTCGTTCATATCCGGGAAAGCAAGGGCAAAGGGGACTGCAAGGGGAAGGCAGCCGGCAGTGGTTGATTTCACTCCCTTCTGGGGGACATGCTCCTGGACAGTATGTTCGCACACTGCAGAAACCGATCCGTCAGGAAAGCGCAGAGCTCCCCTGCCATACATTTCACGAAGTGCCATGGTGTACCGCTCCTCATTATATTTCCCGTCGGCAAGGAGAGTTGCAACAAGGATCATGATCTGCGTATCATCGGTAAACTGCCCCGGGTTCAGGCCTTCGTTGGGGTGGCCTTTGTACGGGCGCCGGTACCCGTATTTCATTTTATTGAGGTTGGGAGAGGTGCTTTCATTGGGCATACCGAGCGCGTCTCCAATCGCCGCACCCAGCAGACACCCCGTGAATTTCTTAAGCATCAATCCTATATTGAAAAACCCGGACAGATAATTCTTTTTATATCCTTTAGGAAGGGGCAGGATTTCCAGAATTCTAAAAAATTTATCGGAAGGTTCTCAATCTGCATATTTCATGTTGATTCAGGAAAACTGCTGCTACAGTCTTCTGTCGAACAGAGTTTCGACAAATTATAAATACAATGTTCAACATGATTAATAATGTAAAATAGGTGGGATATGACGGAAGATTTTGATGTCAAACTTGTCGAGGACGTGAAATCGTACACGCCCGACCCACAGTACGGGAAAAAAGCCTGGATGGCAGATTACCAGAAAACCTATGCAAAATTTCTTGCAGATCCTGATGGATTCTGGGAAAAGATGGCTAAGGAGCTGGAATGGATCAGGCCATGGGACAAGGTGCTGGAATGGAACTACCCGTACGCAAAATGGTTTATCAACGCCAAGCTGAACATAACGGCAAACTGTCTTGACCGCCATGTCAGCGACAGCCGGCGCAATAAGGTCGCCCTCATCTGGAGGGGGGAAGAGGGACGCGAACGAATTTTCACGTACCAGAAGCTGCTCTCTCAGGTTGCACGCTTTGCTAACGCTCTCAAGAAGATTGGGGTGAAGAAAGGGGACTGTATCTGTATCTATATGCCACTGGTTCCGGAGCAGCTCATCGCCATGCTTGCCTGCGCCCGGATTGGTGCAATCCACAGTGTTGTCTTCGGGGGTTTTGGTGCTGCAGCGCTGAATATGCGGATCCAAGATGCCGGAGCAAAGGTTGTCATCACTGCAGACATCTCGATCCGCCGCGGCAAGGCTATCCAGCTCAAAGCGATCGTTGATGAGGCGATCATCCATGCCCCCACGGTAGAGCATGTTGTAGTTCTGAGGCGGAGAGATCCTCCGGTTGATCTTAATGAACTCGAGATTGACTTTAACGAGATGATGAAGGGAATGTCCGATGTCTGTGAGCCGGAAGTCATGGATGCCGAGGACCCGTTCTTCATTCTGTATACCAGCGGTTCCACGGGAAAACCGAAGGGGATTGTCCATACCTGCGGGGGGTACATGGTCGGGACCTATTATACCAGTAAATACATCTTCGATATCAAGGACAACGATATCTACTGGTGTACCGCTGACCCGGGTTGGATCACCGGCCACAGTTATATCGTGTATGGCCCGCTGGCTGTCGGGGCAACCGTTTTCATCTCCGAGCTGACACCGGACTACCCGGATGCCGGCAGTTACTGGAGCCTGATTGAGGAGCAGAAGATTACCATCTTCTACACAGCTCCGACAGCTATCCGCATGTTCATGAAGATGGGGGAGATCTGGCCAAACAAGTACGATTTGAACTCCCTGCGGATTATTGGATCGGTTGGAGAACCGCTGAACCCCGAGGCATTCGAGTGGTATTACCGGGTCATCGGAAAAATGAAAGTCCCGATCCTTGATACGTGGTGGCAGACCGAGACCGGCATGCACATGATCACCACCATGATCGGGGAGCCCATGCGCCCCGGCTTTGCCGGCAAACCCATCCCGGGTGTAGAAGCGGATGTTGTGGACAAGGATGGCAGACCGGTCAGGCCCGGTACCGGCGGGCTCCTTGTTGTCAAATCACCGTGGCCGGCCATGCTGCGGACCGTCTACAATGACGATGAGCGTTACCGTAAGTACTGGTATACCATCAACGGGGTCTATACTGTCGGCGACCTCGCGGTCAAGGGCAAGGACGGTGATATTATGATCCTCGGGCGGGCAGA
>PMKW01000082.1 GCA_003157895.1 Methanoregula sp.
CAAAATTCACCGTTGATTGTGTATTCCCTTCAGAATTCCCGGACTGCGCCCAGCAGGGGGGTGGTGGCAGGTATCGCAAATGGGAGGATGGGGATATCAGCCCCCATCAATATCTCTTCTATCAGAACAGATTTGAAAAAGAAAAATCATTCAAGCGATGCAAACGTGATGTTCCCCTCAATAAGAGCACTTACCGTTTCCGGCAGCTTGTCAATAGCAATCCGTACCTGCTTCATGCTGTCGCGGTCGCGGAGGGTGACGGTGTTATTCTCTTTCGTATCGTAATCGACCGTGACGGCAAATGGGGTGCCGATCTCGTCCTGCCGGCGGTAGCGTCTGCCGATGGCACCGCTGTCGTCGTACTCCGCCATTATTCCGTTTTTATGGAGGGTGCGGGTGATCGTGTCTGCGATCGTATCGAGACCATCGCGGGTCATCAGCGGGAAGACCGCGACCTGAATCGGTGCAACGTTCGGGGAGAAACGCATCACGACCCTTTTTTCGCCATCCGCGGTATCCTCATCGTAGGCCTGTTCGAGTACCGCATAGCACATCCGGTCGATACCGTACGAAGGTTCGACCACGTGTGGGACGATATCCTCGCCCCTGATATCGACGATCTCGTCCCGGACCTCGAAGAGGTCGGCAGGGATATGGATCTTCTCGCCTTCGACAACAACATCCGCACCGTCTTTAGTGGGAGTCGCCGTCTCCAGCTCGGAAAAGATTGCCTTTGCTTTGTTCCGGTATTGTTTGCCAAGCACGCTCATGTTGGGGATGATGCGCCGGCGGGGCACCTTTCGCGGCTCATCGTACTGGATGAAGACCGTCATGGGGGTTTTGCTCTCCTTTGCATGGGCATTCAGGTCGTAATCAGTCCGGTCGGCAAGCCCAACAGTCTCGACCCATCCGAAGCGGTCGGAGAGGATCTCTGCATCCCAGCAGTCTGTGGCGTAGTGGGCCCGCTCGTCCGGGAGGTGCTGGCGGAAACGGAGCCGTTCCGGTTTTATCCCGATTGTGATGAGCAGTTCATGGGTGAGGGCAACGTAGTAGGCGAGGTACTCGTTTGCGATAACCCCTTTGTCTACGGCTTCCCGCATCGAGAGAGTGACTGGATCCTCGCACTTCTGCTGCTGGACGTAGGTGAGGAGCGGCATTTTATAGTCCGCATAGCGGCCAAACCTCGGGTGCCGGTTCTTCTCGGCCGGGTGGACAAAGATCTCGGCCTCGGCCTGTGTGAACTCCCGAAGGCGGATCATGCCCTGCCGGGGCGAGATCTCGTTCCGGTAGGACTTGCCGATCTGCACGGCACCGAACGGGAGCTTGTCGCGGTAGAACCGGAGCAGCCGTGAGAAATCCACGAACATTCCCTGGGCAGTTTCCGGCCGTAGGTAGCCGGTCCGCTGGGTGCCCGGGCCGATCATGGTCTTAAACATCAGGTTGAAGCCAAAGACTTCGACTTTACCGAGCGCTTCATCGCACGCGGGACATTTGCAGCCCGCGAGCGCTGCGGCAAGCTCCTCATTCTTCATGGTGGACGCATTCCTGATCCCGCCACCTTCCGCAACATGGTCTGCACGGAGGTACTCCTTGCAGTGCGGGCACTGGCACATCTTGTCGGCAAATCCCGCCACGTGGCCGGAAGCGATAAAAACAGCCTCCTGTGCAATCGTGGGGCACTCGATCTCGTAGTATCCTTCCCTGATAACGTAAAAATCCCGCCAGATACTCTCTATCCGCCGCTTCATCATCGCACCCAGCGGCCCGTAATCGATGAAACCTGCAACAGCGCCGTAACACTCGGAGGTTGGCCAGATAAAACCCCTGCGTTTGGCAAGTTCCATCACGTTCTCAAAAACATCCCCAGATCCTTGTATCACTATCTATCACTTCTTGAAAATGCTGAATTCTCACTACAAATTATTCCGGACAGATATTATACCTCTCGTTTTACGAAGATGAAACCGGCTTTTCTTCCACCCCGGAAAAAAATACCCCCACCGGCGATAAGAACCGCCGGCAAAGACGCTATGGTGGGACTCATTATCGGTATTGATAACAGGCATACCCTCTGATTTTATATCGGATTGGGGGAATTTTGCATTTCCTTGTATAAAAAAAAGTTAGATTTTCCCGGGAAAACTACAAGATCAATCCAAAAATTTTTTTAAGGGATATCCGGGCAGTCACAGGTTCCCGGCCCTGATTTCAAAAAGTATAAAACCAAGATAAAAAATTTATAGTTATGAACTCTCGTAGAATTGCACGTCTTCTTGTGCTTATCTGCCTGCTCCTGATGGTCATACCAGCGATGGCTGCCTATACAGCCTATACGGGACCCTGTCCGATCGGGACCAGCGGGGCACCGCAGCTGATTGATCCGGGATTGACCAGCGGGGCCTTGTGCCGGGGGGCGTGCGGAATGGACTGCCCGGATGAACGCTGTGATCTGCTCACCGATTCAACAGGTGCTGCAACACCAATAACCATAGGACTCCAGAACCCCCGGGGGATCTGCACCTATAATAATGTCCTCGAATGTCCCACGCATCAGGGTTGCCAGATCCATGATAACTGTTTCGATGTCTGTACCGAACATTATCATATGAACAGCATGACAGATACGTGTCATATGAATTGCAATCTGGATTGTGTCGGTGCATATGGGCTGACGAACTGTGTCTTATGGGCCGACGCTCCCACGGCCGTATACAATTCGCAGTTTACGGCTGCGATGGGCTATATCATGGATTACACAACCGGCGTGGACTTTTCCGGCTATTACTTCTACTCCGATCCCCCGGTATTCACCCCATTATCACCCACACCTACAAAAACGCCAACAACCACGCCTACAACCAGACCGGAGACATCGGAACCTACAACCGTACCGGAAACATCGGTTCCTACAACCACGCCTTCACCTACAAAAACCCTAACCTCAACCGGGTCCATGGCAGAACCTACGGAACCGCCAATAGCGGTCCAGCGTCAGACCTGTGCCAGTTACGGCGGGCACTGGGATGAATCGTCCCAGGGCTGCATTATACCGGATACCACGGCACCACCCACCACCGGAGCTCCGATAATCGGGATTCCCGATATTTTCAAGGAGAAACCGGTCATCCAGTACACTGCCGATGATTTTAAGGACGCTGCCGATGATGCAGTAAATGCCGGGAAGTCTGATCTGGCCATACAATATTACGATGCAGCCGAAGACAAATATCTGAAGGATAATCCCGACAAAGACTCACGACCGGCAGATGTTGATCGTTCACTCTCTGCTATTGAAAGTGCCAAGGCAAAAGTGTACCATTCAATGCCCGGCCACGAGACTGATGAGACCGCAGCAAATCAGAATGCAAAGGACCTGCAGGCAGAAGCAGTTTCCAGAGAGTCCTCCTCTGATTTGCTGCCCGGGTTTGAAGCGCCGGCCTGTCTGATGGCTTTTGGTCTGTTATTCATCGTGTGGCGACGCAAAAAATAACTTTTTAAAAATCCCGCCGTTAATCCTCAATTGATATCGTTGTGAGCTTGACCGACTCGACCCCTTTCTGGGACATAAGGCGTTCCGCAAGCGCTTTGAGCTGCGACCCGTCGCCATGAACCAGGATTACCTCAAGGCACCGTTCATGGGTGACATGCGAGTGGAGCGAGGCCTTGATGATCGGCTGGTTCTCGTGCTCGATATCCGTGAGCGTGGTGAGCAGGTTACGCTGGGCATGATCGTAGACCATCGTGATGACCCCTTCACGCTCACCCTTGACATCGGACATCCATTTGTAGTACGTGATGTAGGTCCGGATCGCATCGCGGATCCCTTCCGAGCGGGAGGAGTAGCCGCGATAGTTAAGGATTTCATCAAAACGGTCGAGAAGGTTTTTCGGCAGCGAGATGCCAATCCGTGAGAGGTCGTCATCCATGGTCATGGCAGTATCAGTGATGTGAATATCATTGCTGATTGTTTTTTAAGGTTTTGAAAAAAATGGAGATAAAGTAATACTCTGTATGAAAAATCGGGATCTTTGCAGGGAACCTGGAACCGCCGAATATATAAAAAACCGGTTATCGATGACGATTATGCGGAAGGGAATATGGAAATCGTGACACAGGGAAATAACACGGGAATCGGGAGATTCAATGAAAGAGATCATGGCAAACGTGCATGCAAAACACCGGAAGGGATGACTTGGAACTGCTGATTTTCCAAGGGGATCAACGTGCTCATCCAACCCTGCTGCCGCATACCAGTGACAACCCCGTCCATTTCTGACAAATCTTATGCAGAACACGGGACACTACACTCCTCCGGTCTGCTTTTATCTACCTGTTCCTCCGGAAATCTGCTGCTGCTGTAACAAAGTGCCGGCAGAAAGTATCGCTGAAATATGCATGGGTGTATGTCCCGATGGTGTTCTTTTCGAAAAGCCCGTCTTTCCCGTTTTGTATCCCGTTCCCCCGTGCAAGCCGGATCGTGAATCGTGCATCGGGATCGCACTCTACCCGGGAATAATGGAACTCGTGCCCCCGGAGAGAGGCCGCTCCCGCCCAGAGTCCGGGCCGGCCTTGATATTTCCCATTTACATATCCCAGCGCCTGGATTGTTTTTGTCATCTCGGCGCCCGCGGGGAGTACTCCTGCCATCTTATATTCGCGATCGACCGCAACCGACCTGCACAGGTACATGAGCCCGCCGCATTCGCCATATATCGGCATGCCCTTATCAGCCATCTCCTGAATGGAATGCCGGCACCGCGAATCTTCAAGTTTTTGGGCATGCAGTTCCGGGTATCCCCCGCCAATGTAGAGGGCGTCTGCTTCAGGCATGGGGTCCTGCAGAGGGGAGAAGAACCGGATCTCTGCCCCTGCCCGGACAAGGCGGTCGAGGTTGTCCTGATAGTAAAAGCAGAACGCATCATCGCGGGCGACACCGATGACCGCCCGTCTGTTGACCGTCGGTGCTTTTTTGGACGGGGGGTCTGTCTGGAAGGGAGCATTCCGTGCTATATCCAGAATCGTGTCGATATCACACGATTCCCGGATAATCTGGCCAAAGGTGCCCATTGCCCCGGATTCGTGCGCCATAAAAAGCCCCAGGTGACGACTCTTCACTTCATTTCCCCGCTGGCGAGGTATCCAGCCGAGTGCTGGCACAAATTGCTCTGCAGCAATCATGTCACGATGTTTTCCCGTTGCAATCCGGTTAAAGATGATCCCGGCAATCCGGATCCGGGGATCGAAGTTCTGGAACCCCTGAATCACCGCGTGGACACTGCGGGATGCCGCAGATGCATCAACAACAAGAATGACCGGTGCGTGCAGGATTCGCGCTACATGAGCAGTGCTGGCGATGTCCGTACCGTCAATCCCGTCGAAAAGTCCCATGGCTCCTTCGATGACTGCGATATCCGCGCCTCCGGATGAAGAGGCAAATGTTCGTTGGACGCCGGTTTCACCCATCATGAAGGAGTCGAGGTTACGGGAGACCCTGCGACATATAGCGGTATGATGAGTTGGATCGATGAAGTCCGGGCCGGTCTTGAACGGCTGGACCCGGAGCCCGCGCTCCGTGAGTGCTGCCATCAGGCCACTGGCGATTGTGGTCTTGCCGCAACCACTGTGTGTCCCCGCAATAACGATACGGGGGATGGTTACCTGCATATATGACCCCCTTGCATGCACATGCTGCCGGTGCCGGCCCATCCTCGCCGGATATTGGTTCCCATGGGAAAAATGGGACTAGTTTCACCATACCTGCTGCTAGTACTGAGTTCCATCAATGGTTCCTTCCTCGGAGCATGAAACTAATCATGGATATGAGCAGGATCAACCTTGCTTGCTTTAACTAAATAATTTTTGCTTATTTTACTGCTTATGAAATTCATGGTGATCATCGGACCAGAAATGGATAGATTCTCCGTTGGAGAGTTCATCTCCGGAAAATTTGGATCCCGACCAAGACTGCGCTGGTTAAAAATTTCCGATGACAAGGGAATACAGGGAATCTTGCGGCAACGGGGGTGAGGCAATATCCCCCACGATAATCCGTTCTTCGGGATAGGCAAGGTTCTCCAGAACTGCAACCTGCAGGGGCAGGGAGAGCGCGGCAAGACGGCTGTAGAGATCAGCGACGCTGAATTTCGGATCCGCGAGAAGGAAGACAATCTTTCCTCTTTTCACCTCGTCAACTGTAACCCGCATTCCCTGCTCGTGGCCGTGACCATGAGCGACCACAACAGTAACCCGGGACAGGGGGATATGGAGCCGGGCTGCTGCAATCTGGAGCGAGGATATCCCGGGGATCACTTCACCTTTGAGATAGCCGAGGCCTGCAAGCATAGGATCACCGGTTGAGAGGATGACGGTATTTTCCGGCAGCGTGGAGAGTTTCTTATAATCGTCAATCGACCTGACCGTACAGTTTTTGGGAAGATATGCCCGGGCAAGTTCGATCGCCCGGTCCGATCCATACGCAGACTTTACTTGTTTCAGTTCCTGAATGGCCTGCTCTGTCAGCAGACCGGGACCGCACCCGACACCGATGATCTTCATGGGCTCTCACCAATAATCTTACCTTCACGGTTTATGAGGACAGCGGTCACCCGGGGCCGGGTTTGACGGAACTTTCGGAGCGTTTCTGCAAGGATCGCCGGAAACTGCGGGGAACCCGCGAGTTCTTCAACAGTGAGGTAACCGGTCCCGTCGAGGATCTGTGGGTTCATATGCCGGAGGATCAGGGCGGGAAGCCCGCAGAGGGTTGCCTCCCCCGGGGATGCGTCAAGGGCATCCTTTAGTTTCCCGCCGATGAGGATTACCTCACGGTCCGGGAAGAGAAGCCGGGAGAACCTGAGGCCGACCCTGCCGGTGGTGAGGACCGGACGTTTTGCGGCTGCAACCCGTTCCAAAATGGATTCGGTCAGGTGGTCGTCCCATGGCTCGACAAGCCCGGTTGTGCCCAGCACGGAGATGCCACCGTCAACACCCATGCGGGAGTTGAGGGTCTTTTTTGCGATCATTGTCCCAAGCGGGGCAGAGATCCGGACGGTGATACCGGATTCTCCGGTGACATCCAGGGCTTCCTGTATGGACCGGACAATGCAGGAGAGCGCCGTGGGGCTGACGGAAGGCATCCCCTTCCGGAACCGCGGGGTATCCCGGGAGAATCTGCCGATACCCTCGCCAAAAGTGACCGTGATACCCCCTTCTTTGGGGGCGGCCTCTGCCCTGAACTCAAGGCAAGCTGTTATATCCGAGGGATAATCACCGGCATATTTTATCGATGACCCGGTACCGGCATGGCCGTGAGCCGTAACGTCAACGGGAATACCGCCGGGCAGAGTGATGGATACGGTCTGGATATCCGCAACAAGGGACAGGACCGCTGATTTTGCAGCGGCAGCGGCGGTTGTTCCGGTGGTAAACCCCCGGCGGAGTACAGTTCCTGATGACGTGAGTATGCCAAGGCCTCTTTCTGCCAGCCGGAGCTTTTCCGGTGAGGTGCACTTTGCGATCCAGTCTCCTGGATACTCAAAGCCGGTGAGCGGATCCTTCATCGCCGGTGCCTTCGATAAAGAGGGTGATACATTCATTGATGGCTGCAACGGCAACCGGTGTTCCCCCGCGGGTTCCTTCCGTGGAAATGGAGGGGATGCCGGTAGTGCGGAGGAGTTCCTTGGACTCTGCTGCATTGACAAAACCCACGGGAGCGCCGATCACCGCAGCCGGTTGTATCCCGTCCCGGATCATGCCGCAGAGAGAGATGAGGGCTGATGGTGCGTTGCCAATGACCACAATCGAACCCGGGAGTTTTTTCCGGAGCGCAAGGAAGCCGGCAGAACTCCGCGTGATCTCCTGCCCTTCTTGGATCTCCGCACGGAAATCAAGAGCACAGAGCACCGTACTCGTATGCCCTTTCTTCTGGATACCGACCTGTACCATCCGGATATCGGTGATGATCGGGGCATGGGCATCCAGTGCTGCAAGGATTGCCGGTACAGGATCATTTTTAAACCGCAGAAGACCAGCCATGGAAAAATCACCAACCGCAATCGAGCACCGTTGCCGTATCCGGTCCTCAACCGTTGCATTCCCGACAATCGTACGGGCAAGCGTGCGGGATTTCTTCGAGATCGCGTAACCTTCCTTCGTATCCGCGCCGGGGTCAATATACGTACTTGTGGTGGTATCCCCGCGGTGTGATAATTCCTTTGACATTATTTCCCATCCTCCAGATCCTGCTCTCGCTGCCGCCTATGATCACGGTCGTGTGCATGTCAACCTTCTCTTCTGATGCTTCAATATCCATAAGTGTGGTGATGATAGTCTCCTCGTCATCCCGCAGGGCATTTTTTACAATTGCTACCGGTGTTGTACCGGCCAGGTACTTTCGGGCATGTTCAATCGCAAGAGCAAAGTTATGCGGCCGGCCCCTGCTTTTGGGATTATAGAGGACAACCGGGACACCCACTGAGAAGAACGCATCCAGCCGTTTCTCGATCACATCAAGCGGTGTGAGGAGATCCGAGAGGCTGATGGTCGCAAAGTCCCCGGAAAGCGGTGAACCGGCACGTGATGCTGCAGCATTGGCAGCGGTGATACCGGGGATCACCTCAACATCAACGAGCTCCCCGGAATGCTCGAGCACCTCGATTACGATACCTGCCATACCGTAAACCCCCGGATCACCTCCGGATACGATGGCAACCGCATGGCTTCGGGCAAGCTCGATCGCTTGCCGTGCCCGATCCACTTCCTTACCCATGGAACTGGCGATCACGGTCTTTCCGGTGAGCAGCGGTTCCAGCGGTTCGAGATAGCTTGAGTGGCCAAGTACATAGTCCGCGCCGGCAACTGCCTTGAGCGCCCGGGCGGTCATGTGTTCCCTCTTTCCCGGGCCCAGCCCGACGATCGCAAGGCTCCCTTTCTTTGTTTCAGCGTGCGATAGCAATCGTGACTCTCCCGTACACTTTCTTTTCCATGATGAGATCTTTATGTTTTGCCGTTGCAAGGGCACAGGGGCCGGCAACACCAAGGAGGCCGATCTTTGATGCCCGCGAGGGACCGGTCCCGGTCTGTGTGTTTATGGTATCATCGTCAAGGAATATTAAATTGCCAGAGAGGGCACCGACCGCAGCAATCAGCCCCGGTTCCTGCATTTTTTTGACCGTGGTTGCATAGATAAACACATCTGTCTCTGAAATGCCGTTCTCTGCAAGAGCGGTGCGGACTGCTGCAGTGACCTCTTCCTCGCTGGCTCCTTTCCTGCACCCGATCCCGACCGAGTACTCCCCGGATTTCACCAGCAGGGAAACATCAGGACCGGCAAGCACGATTGCGGGTCCTCCAATTGCATGGATCGGCAGGTCCCGGTCCAGCAGCGTGGCATTCACCACCCGCGTTGAGTCCCGGTTGACAACGGCCGTGCCGGTCCGTTCTGCAATGGATTCAACAGAATCCCGGCCCCGCGATTCCGTGCCGGTTGTAATGACCGGCACAAGACCAAACTTGGCAAGTTCCTTTGCCAGTGCATTGGCGCCATGGTGGCCGCCCAGTACGGGGATGGCATACCGGCAGTCCGGGCTGATGACCACAACGGCAGGGTCCGTCCACTTGTCATCGAGCAGCGGGGCGATCTTCCGGACAACGATCCCCATGGACATCAGGGCTACGATCCGTTTCCGGCTCTTGAAGGAGTCAGCAAAAATACCCGGAGTATACGCGGTTATATCGGCACCGAGAAATGCAGCTATCCCTTCGGCATCTTTCCGGAAATACGGGAGGGCAATAACAACGGTGTCGATCATGAGTAGAGGTGTGATCGCAGATAACCGGAATCTATGCCCCTGACAGCCCTGCCGACAATGAGGAGGGCGGAACGGGTGATTCCGGCGTTCTTTGCCTTTTTGGCAATATCGGCAACCGTACCGGTGATCACGAGCTCATCAGGCCAGGATGCGTGGAAAATCACCGCGGCCGGGGTGTCCTGCGGGCAGGCAAGCTTTGCCGTGATATCTGCAAAATGTTCGCTTCCCAGAAAGAAGGCCATTGTTGCCGGGTATTGCGAGAGTCCGGCGATACAGTCATTCTCAAGGGTCTTCCCGGCCGGGCGGGTGATGATCAGGGTCTCGGAGACGCCCCGGGGCGTAAACTCGGTGGCTAGAGCAGCGGCGGCGGCAAAGACCGACGAGACGCCGGGAACGATGCGGACGGTGATATGCTGTTTCCTCAGTTCGGCAATCTGTTCAATGATCGATCCGAAGAGTGCCGGATCGCCGGAGTGGAGACGTACTACCGTCTTTCCCCGCTTCACCCGGTCGGCCATGAGGCTGACCATGTCCTCAAGGTGCATGCCCCAGCTGTTCACTTTCTCGGGAACAGGGCTTGAAGCAACAAGGGCAGGATTGATGAGCGAACCTGCGTAGACGAGAACATCCGCCCGGTCAAGAAGGGCCCTTCCCTTCACCGTGATCAGCTCTGGATCTCCGGGGCCGGCCCCGACAAACCAGATGCAATCCTCATCATCACTTCCGGGCATACATCACGCTCATATAATCGCTTTTTTCGGGAAGATCATGGTTCCGGTACACCTTCATATCCGAAAAGAACATCCGTTCGACCAGTACGAACTCATGGTAACCTTCGGCCCGGAGCTGGTCGGCCCGCTCCTGTGGCCTGCGTACTTTCAGGAGGATCTTCGTATCTGACAGAGTGCCATCCGTGACAGTAAATCCTTCATTGACCGGGACTTGTGCAGCTGCTGCAAACGCGGTGATAGAGCTGATCCCGGGTTCTGTCCGGTATTCAATTTCAGGATGGGTTGTTGCGATAACTGCACAGAGACGGGAGAAGGTCGAGAAGAAGTTGGGGTCGCCAAGGATACCGAAAACGGCAAGCCCGTTCTCTGCAACCGGTACGATCTTTTTTGCGTTCTCTTCAAGGCACTGCAGTATCCTCACCTCATCGTCCGTCATCGGGAACTCCAGCAGGACTGGCTCCCGGTACGGGATAACAAGGTCGTGAGCGATCCGGCCCGGGACAAAAACTGCATCCGCTTCCATAAGGAGCCGGACTGCGCGGAGCGTCAGGAGTTCCGGGTTGCCCGGCCCGAGACCTAGGCCTATGAGCATGCTGCACCCCGGGCAACAATGATATACACAGGATCGATAGGCCTGAACATGATACTGCCGGCAATATCTGAGGATCGCGAAATCTGCACATGCACGACTTCAATGAAAAGCCCGAGTTCTTTTAAGGTTGATACCGCCCGCTCAAGCGTACTGACCATCACCGCGTTGATAACGATAGTCCGCTTTACCTTCTTTGCCAGCAGCGGAAGGATCTCCGCAAGATTTTTCGTACCGCCAAGAAACGCACAGTCGAATACGTGATCTTTTTTCAGGAACTCCACAGCATCCATACAGACGAATTCGATGGTGGAGACACCGGCCTGCCGGGCGGTCTCTGCTGCAACCGGCATTGCCTCCGGTCTCCGGTCCACTGCATACACTTTTTTTGCCTGCTTCGCTATGGCAGCCGAAACCTTGCCGGTGCCGCAACCGATCTCAAGGACCGTATCGCTCGTGCGGAGTCCCAGTTTAAGGAGGGAAATTGCCATGATTTCGTCCTGGGTCGGACCGCCGGGAAGCTTCGGTTCGGGCATCTTCACAACTTTGGTTGTGCTAAGGTATTAAGGCTTGTTTTAACGACGGCAAACGGGATTATTGTCTTGACTACCGCAAAGGAATCGTGATCATCCCTATGAGCGTGTCGATGAGAATGTTCATCATCGTTGTCGTCATCTTATGACACTCATAGTTTTGTGGAAGTAAGATCATTCTGGCTGACTTCCACGTCCATGTGACCTGGTGCGGGAAACGGGTTCGTCGTGTTCAGATTGACCACGCTGATCGCATTTCCGCTTTCCTTACCGTACGCCTCTACCCGGGCAGCGACCCGGCCGACCATGCTGCCGGTGGTCAGGATCAGCGAATCCTGGCCCCGCAGCGCCCGCAGGAGGCACTTATCGATCACACCGTACGTAAACTCCAGCGCAATGCACTCCGTTGCAGCGCACTGCTTTGCCCGCGTCCCCATTGCCCCGACAGCGATGCCGGGCCGGGCCTTCAGCCACCCGGGAAGCGATGAGGTTTCCCTCTCGTCGACATTGCAGACCGTTATGGTGCCCGGCGCCGGGGGGGTATACGGCTTGCGGAGCTGGTTCTCAATGATATGGACCATGTCGAGTACGCTCCGTGGCTTCCGCTCAGGGATCATAAACCCGCGCTTCCCGAGTTCCGCCGAGAGTTCGAGGAGCGTCGGGACCGAGAGGTGCGCCATGCGGACGTACTTCGTGTTCCCGAACGCTACGTCCGGCACGTCCTCGCGGATGATCTGCCCGTCCAGCAGGAGGATCGCCCGTTCGGCCCACGGGTACGCCAGTTCTACATCGTGCGTGGAGATGACGATCGTTTTTCCGTTGTGGTTCAGTTCGTCGAGCAGTTCCATGAGGTCTTCCGAACCGGACGGGTCGAGGCCGCTCGTGGGCTCGTCGAATACCAGCACGTCCGGATCCATCGCGAGCACGCCAGCGATGGCAACCCGTTTCTTCTCCCCGCCTGAGAGTTGATGGGGCGGGCGGCGTTCGAAGCCAACGAGTCCCACGTGACGAAGGGCTGTTGCAACCGCTTCGCGGACGGCCTGATCGTCATATCCCAGATTCACTGGACCAAAAGCAACATCCTGGTACACGGTCGGGGCAATGATCTGTCGATCCGCGTTCTGCAGCACGTACCCGACCCGTTTCCGTAACTGACGGAGCGATGAGATATCGTACCGGATCGGTTCGTTATCAAAGAGCATCGTACCGGATGTCGGGCGGATCATGCCGTTGAACATCTGCAGGAGCGTGGACTTGCCGGCGCCGTTGGGACCGACCAGCGCGATCTTCTCGCCCCGGCGCATATGGAAACTGATCCCTTTGATCGCTTCCATGCCTCTCGGGTACCGGTACCTGACATCCCGTGCTTCGAGAATAACCTTCATGGCACTGCCACGCCCCCGGTTGTCATTACGATCAGGACACCCCCCAGCCCGGCGAGGTACGCTATGACGGGGATCAGCGATCGCATCTGCACAGGTTCCGCGAGATCAAGCGAAGGGAAGATCCCGTCGTAACAGCGGCAGTCCATTGCCCGGATGAGATCCTCTCCCGCGTTCCAGCTGGAGATGAAGAGCATCCCGCAGAGCAGGGAGAAGGATCGGATCGCCTCCCGTGGCCGGCTGTAGCCGAGACGCATCACCTGCGCCTGCCAGATCTCGACGGCCTGCGCATGGACGATGAAGATGTACCGGTAGATGATCATCATCAGATCGATGAGTTCGATGGGGATCCCGATGCGCTTCATGCCGTTGAAGAGGTCTGTCACGGGTGTCGTCAGTACGATGAAGAAGAGTGAGATCGAACAGCCGAACACCCGGAAAAATACCAAGGTACTCTGGCTGAGTGAGCCGGTTGTGATGGTGAGATTGATCCACAAGACAGGATTGAACTGCCAGATCACATCTCCCCCGCCAAGCAGAAAGAGGAGAACCACGACGCTCATAACTGTAAAAATTGCAGGTGCAATCAGGAGCTCCCCGTACATGATCGGGGATATCCGCACGGGAATTAAAAGAACCAGGCTGAGTATGACTCCAGAGATCAAAGGAACAACCGGTGTAGGTGATACGAGACAGATAATAAGAGAACCAAGACCAAGAAGTACCTTGGTTCCCGGATGGATGTGTCGGAAGGCGCTGTTCTGTGCGACATCATCCAGCAGTTCTTCGAACATGACCGGATCACGAACCGATGGGACGTTTTTTCTGTCCGTACCAGTACCCGATCACCAGTCCGACCACAACTCCCCCGAATGTTGCCTGCAATGCAAAGAGGGTCGATTCAATCTCACCGCTTGGCGGCACATACTGGGGAATGAGGGGTGTAAATGATTCGACCGGTTTGCCGGTAAGTTCAGCAATCTTTTCCGATCCTACGTCATCAGATCCGCTGAATGCGTGCCCTGACTGACTGCTGATGATCATGAAGAGGATCACAAACGCGAAAAGGCCAATCAGGGTAAGAATCTCAAGTTTTCTGTTCTCGAACATAATTACACCTTTTTTTCTGGAACATCTGTACTGGTTGCGAGCGCTGATTCAATCTGCTGTTTCGAAAACACACCCAGTTTCTCGATAAGGTCGGGTTTGAGCTGGAGGATGTACTTGAAGACCAGCGCAAGAACGAGTCCTTCGATAATTGAGAGCGGGATCTGGGTAATCGCAAATATTACGAAGAATGCGGAGAACGAGGCCACAATTCCCCCGACCGCGGCCGGGTATGCGAGGGCAAGTTCGAAGGACGTGATCACGTACGTGACTATATCTGCCACTGCCGCTACGCAGAAGACAGTAACATAGATGTTAACCGGAGTATTTTTCAGGAGTTTGTATACCCCATAGCCGACAAGGGGGCCGCCGATCGCCATCGAGACCATGTTGGCTCCGAGCGTAGATAGTCCTCCATGAGCGAGCAGGAGCGCTTGGAACAGCAGCACGATGAAACCAATTACCGCTGTGATATAAGGTTTGAAACACATGACCGAGAGTCCGGTCCCGGTCGGGTGGGAGCAGCTTCCGGTTACCGAGGGGAGTTTGAGGGCTGACAGTATGAAGATGAATGCTCCGGAGACGCCAAGCAGCGGCAGATATTCCCGGTCTTTTCTCATCAACAATCGCAATTCCATCACGCCCATGACAAGGAACGGGATGGCGATAAGCCACCAGACAACGCACCATTGCCAGGGTAAGAATCCTTCCATGATATGCATAGCAATACAGGATCAACTTTACTTGCTTTAACTTAATAAAATTTGCTTAGTTCCGGTGATATATTATTAAAATAGAGAAGAAACTGGTATCCAGATTCCATCATCATAACTATAGTGTCCACTTTCCCTCTTTTCTCCCAGCTTACCTCAGCAGCGATAATGTTCACCAGCCGGTTCAATTATCCGCAGTCCGCAAAGAGTATTTTACCGGCCGCATGGTTTCAATATATACCAGACTGCGGGGATAGATATGCAGGCAAACTGACCCTGAGGTCAGTTGCCGGAAAGGAGGAATCACACCATGAAATTATTCAGGCACACTGGCCTGGTGATCGCAGTCTTCTGGTGTGCGGCCATGGAAAAAATGCCTGATGAGTGAACAATCCGGTTTTTGTAATCCGGATGCTGCTCATCCCTGCCGATGGGAAATATGGTTTTTGCCCCCGAGTACAGCCATCCGAATGGTTTTTAATAGTCAACTTTATACGACAAAATGTCATATATGACAAACAAAGGGACTGCATGAAGAAAAATTCCTTCTATCTGATTGTGGGGTGCATCGCACTTGCGTTGCTGGCGATTTTCTGGTATTTCGTTGAAGTTTCCGTTGAAGTCCACCGGCCGTTCATTATCGAAGCCGCATTCATCGTCGCGATTGTGATCATCTACTTTGTCCGGAAAAGGGTAACGGATATAAATGAGGATGAACGCAGTGCCAAGATTACGGAACAGGCCGCAGTAAGGACATTCCAGGTCTTCTGGGTGATATTCTGCGCCTTTTCCATCGGTGCGGTCATGCAGATCCTGTATGTGCCCACATTTCCCCGGGAGCATTTCGAGTTCCATACCCAGGAACTCCTTGGTCCGAAGATGATGGGATATTTCCAGCTGGGACTGCTTTGCCTGATGTTCTTCCTCTACGTTGCGTTCAGGATCTATTATGCCCGGAAATACGGAGACTGGGAAACCGATGAAGAATAAGATCAAGGTATTCCGGGCAATGCACGACCTGACACAGGAGGATCTGGCACAGGCAATCGGCGTTACCCGTCAGACCATCCTTGCGATCGAGAAGGGAAAATACGTCCCGTCACTGGATCTCGCGTTTAAGATTTCCCGGCATTTTCAGGTTAACATTGAGGAAGTATTTGTCTACGATGAAGCAGTCCTGACCGTAACCGTTGACTGATAGGTATTCCGGTTGTTTGAGGATATCAGGGACCGTTTCTCCTTTTCTGCTACGGGCCAGCCCGTTTATCCTACTTTTTTTATCCTTTATTTCTTCCATATTGTCATGTTTACTATCAAAATAACAAAGTATATATGACAAAATGTAAAATATAAATTACTTCACGCGCGGTCCCCAAAGGGCCGGCACAACAGGAACAACAAACAGGAGAATATCACCCATGAAAGTACCGAAGATCTATTATCTTGCTCTTGTTGCATTCAGTATCATGACAATTCTTATTGGTGTGGTACTGCAGCAGATATGATACCACCGTCAGCCCATCCCGCGGGAGACGATGGCAAAGGATATACGGGTATGAACGTGACCAGTGCAACCGTACAGCAGCATATCCTTGCCGGTCTTGAAGTGAAGGTGGTCGATGTGTCCGCACCAAAAACCTGCCTTCAGAACAGCAGCACTGCCACAGTCGGCACCTGGCCTGCCATGTGCTTTGAGAGTCGCAAAGGCGAACGGATGAACGTGAAAGTCCGGTTAAATGCGTCAGCCGGGCATCCCGTTATACGGAAAAGGGATTCACTATATCTTGCGGAAAACTGATCCGGGACCAACTGTATAATCCCATAATAGCGGGGCTGGTAAAAATGCAAGCTGAAATCCTGTTTTCAGGTATACCCGAATGAACCGGTATCCCGGCACGCCTCCTGGGGGCACCGCAACACCATGTGCCTGCAGGGCCGGCCCTGATCCTGCCTAAACTCTCTCACCTTTCTCATTTCCTATATGAGAATCAAAATGACGGTAGCGTTCGTGACGTAACCAGAAACAAATCCAACAGATTAATGTGCGCGGAGATCATAACCGAAGGAAACGGATTATCACCGTACAAAGAGGCCATTCGGAAAAAGTCAGACGGGGTTTTCAGATACGTACTATTTTTTCCATTCCATTCCATTTAACCGGTACGAAGAAGAGATATATATGACAAAATGTAAAATGTACTTTACAAATTGAAACACGTAACATGCTTAAGGATCCGGATAGATCCCTGATAGTTCAAATCACATGAAAAGTGGAGAATTTATGAAGATCCAATGTATTATCTTGAGCGTCCTGCTCCTGTTAACCGGCATCTCTGCCGTGAATGCTGCATCAACATCCAATACAGCATCAACATCCGTCACTGCTGAAACAACATATTCCGGCAATGCTGTACCAATATCCAGCAATACCGCAATAGTGACCAATCCCCTTGATGCTGCAGCGCAGATGTATGTTTCCGGCTACGATATCAGTCCTGCAGTTTTTTATCCGGGTGAAACCGGGACGGTTACTGTCCATGTTACGAACGCTGCCAATACTTCCCTCTGGGTTTCAGAGCCGGACCTGATGGACCCCCATCTCAAGATCATGAACAGCGAAGTTTATACCACTTCCACAGCCATCGGACCCGGGCAGACCTTTGATTATAACTTTATCGTCACCGCGGATGGCAGTGACGGGACCTATTTCCCGCTCTTCACGGTTTCAACAAATATCTATGGGGGAAAAGCGATCCACTCCCAGATTAAGATCAAGATAGACTCCACTCCTGTCAGGGCCAGCATCTCCTTAAAACCCGATACATTCTCGGTCTCCAACAAAGATACCGTGAATGTCAGCATCGTCAATTCCCGGGCAGGGGATATCACGGATGTCCTTATCGTCCCGGAAGCGGATGGTGCCAATATTTCCCCCCAGGAGTCGTTTATCGGTACACTCCGGGCAGGTTCCTCCATACAGGTACCCTTCGATATCACTCCGGATAAAGCGACTGATGTCACATTCCACGTCAGTTTCCAAAATGGAGACAACAAACATACTACTGACGTCGTACTCCCGGTTAATCTCGGTGAGAACAAGATGGGCGCCCAGATTGTCGTGAACAATATCGAGAGCTCAAGTTCAGGAGGCACAAGTACCTTAAAAGGCGACGTGACCAACAACGGGCTGACCGCGGCAAAATCTGTGCTCGTCACGGTCGGAAGCCCGGCCGTACCGGTCGACCCGAACCCGGTATATGCTATCGGCAATCTCAATCCGGACGACTTCTCCAGTTTTGAAGTGGACTATACCGTAAAGGGACCCGGGGCAATCCCGCTTATCGTCCAGTATAAGGATGCGGACGGCCATGTATTTGAGGAAAAAACCACCATCGATGGAAACGTAAATTCCACAGGGTTCGGATCTGCGGCAGGATATAGTGGAGCCACGGGAGCCGCATCCGCTTCATCAAGAAACCTGCGCGGCGGCGGCATGTTCGGCTCCTTCGGAACAGGGTTTAACCAGATCCCGGTCATCCCGATTGTCATCATCCTTATTGCCATCATTGCTCTCATCGTCGCGTGGAGGAAGGGTCTCCTGAAGCGGTTTACCGACAGGTTCCATAAGAAAGAAAAATCCGATGAAGACCTGAAGGAGCAGTAATCGCGTTGTGGCGACTGTCATGCAGCAGGTACCGGTTATAGAGCTCACCGATGTGAGCAAGGTCTATCCCCTGCCCTCGGGTGATGTGATCGCGCTCGACCACATGTCGATACGGATAGATAGCGGGGAGTTCGTGGCGATCATGGGACCTTCCGGTTCCGGCAAGTCCACCCTTCTCAACCAGATCGGGGGGCTGGATGTCCCGACATCAGGGACCCTGAAGATCACGGGAAAGAACATCCGGAAGATGTCCGATATCGAGCTGACGAACCTCCGCCTCAATGCGATCGGCTATATCTTCCAGAAGTTCAACCTCATCCCGCTCCTCTCGGCGTATGAGAACGTGGAATACCCGTACATCCTCAAGCACCGGTGCAACGATACCACCGGCCGGGTCAGTCGGCTGCTTGCCGATATGGGCATTGACCGGAAAATGGCGAAGCACAAACCCGCGGAACTCTCGGGAGGCCAGCAGCAGCGGGTTGCGGTTGCACGGGCACTGGTCAACGACCCGGCCACCCTGCTCTGCGATGAGCCGACCGGCAATCTCGACACGAAGACCGGCGCCCAGATCATGGATATGCTCGCAGACCTCCACAGCAAGGGACGGACGATCATTGTAGTGACCCACGACCCGTCCATTGGCGCACGCGCGCAGCGTATTATCAGGATCAAGGACGGGAAGGTGGAGGCTGCATGATAAAAGACATCATCCTCCAGCTCTCGATCCGGAGCATCCGGCTCAACTTCCTGCGATCCGTCCTTGCTGCGATCGGCATCGTGATCGGCGTAGTCGCCATCGCGTCCATGGGCATGATGGGGGCGAACATGACGATGTCGGTTACCCAGCAGCTCTCCGCCATGGCCAATGTGCTGGTCGTGAAAGCAGATACAGGAGGGGGCGGCGGGGGTTTTTCCTTCGGGGGGGGCACGGGACAGTCATCCAGCACCTCCACCAGCAAAAAATCGTCATCGTCCACAATAAGTACTATAGATTACATCACCAAATCAGAGTTGGATGATCTCCAGCATGCTGCCGGCAAATATGGCTTGGTGTATCCTCTTTACGAGACCAGTGATAAGATAGTAGTGGGGGACAACCAGGGCCGGGCCACCATCTATGGGATGGTTGACACTGATATGGGATCAGTCCTGACCCTTGATCAGGGAGAACTGCCGAAAAGCGCAGGTGCTGTCGCGATCGGCCCCACGTTAGCGGATCGCCAGGGGCTTGCCCTCGGGAGCCGTATCACGATTGGCGATGAGACCAAAAATGAGACGGTACAGAAATTCCGTGTCGTCGGCATTCTCAAGGAGAAGGGCTTGTCGATGGACCTCAACAGCGACAACGCCATCATCATGAC
>PMKW01000145.1 GCA_003157895.1 Methanoregula sp.
AGCCGCTGCTGCTGGCCGCCGGAGAGGCCGAGAGCGGAATCGTTGAGCCGGTCTTTTACTTCTTCCCAGAGCGCCGCATGATGCAGACTCTGCTCCACAATCCTGTCCAGTTCGCCCTTGTCCTTAATCCCGTGAACCTTCGGGCCGTACGCCACATTCTCCCAGATGGATTTCGGGAAAGGGTTGGGTTTCTGGAAGACCATCCCGATCTTCTTCCTTAAAGTCACCACGTCGGTCCCCGGTGTATGGATATCTTCATTATCAAGGGTAATTTTCCCGGTGATCTTCACGTGATCGATCAGGTCGTTCAGCCGGTTGAAACAGCGCAGCAGGGTGGATTTACCGCAGCCCGAAGGACCNNGATACCAGAGGTTGAGATTTGTTGTGGAAATGATACAGTTTTCGGACATATTATCCCCTCATCTTGTTCTGGAAATGGGTTCGTACGAAGATTGCAACCGAATAGAATCCGACTACAAGCAGTAACAGAACGAGTGCTGTACCGTACTTGTTGGTGGATGACCCCGGAACATTCGTTGCCAGGATAAACAAATGGTAAGGCAGCGCCATCACCGGCTGGAAAACGGAATCCGGCAGGAAGCGGGATGAGAACACTACCGCCGTGAACATAATCGGTGCGGTCTCTCCGGCGGCTCTCCCTATGGAGAGGATCGCACCGGTCACGATGCCCGGTACGGTGGGAGGGAGGACGACCCGGCTGATGGTCTGCCATCTGGTAGCCCCGAGCGCAAGGCTGCCCTCGCGGAGTGACTGCGGTATATTCTTCAACGATTCTTCGGTTGTCCTGATGACAGTCGGTAGAACCATGAGCGCCAGGGTGATCTGTCCCGCGAGCATAGATACCCCGATACCGATGTAAAGTACAAGGAAGGCAAAACCGAACAGGCCAAATACAATGGACGGGGTGCCGTTCAGCAGATCGACACCGGTTCGTATCAGTCGGGTGATGCGGCCTTCCCGGGTATACTCGACAAGGTAGATCGCGGCCCCGACCCCGAGCGGGAGGGCGATAGCGATCGCACCAAGTACAAGGTAGAGTGTGCCGACAATTGCCGGGAAAATACCGCCGGCCCTACCGGAATCCAGCGGGGGTTTTGTCAGGAAATCCCACGAGAGAGCAGGGAGCCCGTGGATGATGATGTCCTGCAAGATGATTATGAGGATGGCAAGGACAACCAGTGTCGCACCCAGGATGAACCCAAATGCAATCGTCTGGACCTGGTTCTCCGACAAGTGAGCCCTGCCGAAATACCATGTGCCACCCGCCAGCAGGACGAGCGCAGCAAGCCACCAGGGTGCAGCCGCGAGGAAAAACACGAGCAGCAGTGCAAGGCCGAGCATCCCGGCGGAGCGGATGAGTGCCTCCCGCGTGCGGGAGGAGATATAAGGTTTCCGGGCAGGCCTCCCGATCATTCCCTCCTTGAGATACCGGAGGATTGTCACTGCGGATATATTGATGATCAACGTGATGATGAGCAGGACAACAGCAACCCCGAACAGGGCACTGTAATGATCACTGCCTACGGATACTTCTCCCATCTCGATCCCGAGCGTCCCGGTGAGGGTTCGCAAGGGTGAGAAGATATTCCAGATGGGATCCGGAATAATGGCGGCGTTCCCGGCCACCATCAGGACCGCCATGGTTTCTCCTACAACACGACCGATGCCGAGGATGATGGCGGCTGCAATACCGGAGAGGGCTGCGGGGACAAGCACCCGGCTGATGGTCTGCCAGCGGGTCGCGCCGATGGCAAGGGATCCTTCCTTGAACTCATTGGGGACCGAGCTGATGGCATCTTCTGAGACGCTGATAATCGTGGGAAGGGCCATAATGCCGAGGAGCACCGAGGCTGCGAACCAGGTCTCACCCGTTGCGAGGTTGAAGGAGACCCGGATAAAATTGGTAAGGACTATGAGACCGAAGAACCCGTATACTACCGACGGGATCCCCGCTAACAGCTCGATAGCTGGTTTAAGGATATTTTTCATACGGGGTGATGCGAGTTCCGAGATATAGATTGCACAGCCGATGGAAAGCGGGATGGCAAAGACCATGGCCCCGAGGGTGACAAGCAGGGTCCCGACAATGAGCGGGAATATACCATACAAGGGTACGGCTGCTGTCGGCGCCCAGTCAGGGCCAAGGAGAAATTGAAGAATCCCGACCTGCGAAAAGATCGGGAGACCATTCCGGAGTAAGAAGAAGAGAATGAACGTTACAACGATTACGGCAAAGAAGGCTGTGAAGAAGAAGACGGTCTTGATCGATTTTTCCTCAAGGAGGGAATATCGTGCATGCCCGGCGGATGTGATCAGGGCACTGCGAGGATTGAATACCGGTTTCACGATCATTCCCTCAAAAAAATTGTTTTGAAATGTCCTCGGTCGTCCGCTCAGCTGAGGGGCACGTATCCTTCATCGGCAACGATCTTCTGGCCATCGGTACTGAGGATGTACTTGATGAAGTCACCGGTGAGGCCGGTGGGCTGGCCATTGGTGATCACGTAGAGGTTACGGGACATCGGGTAGGACAGGTCCTTCACGTTCGCAACAGTTGGCTGGACAGGTTCCTGAGAAATGAGGATGGGTAGTGCCTTTACATCCTGGGTGACGAACCCGATCGAGACGTACCCGACAGCGCCGGGCGTCTGGTTCACGGTCTGGGCGACTGCACCATTCGAATTTTGTTCAAGCATGGTTTTTGACGCTGTTGCGGTTCCCAGCACGGTCGAATCGAAAAACGTACGGGTTCCTGATGCGCTGTCACGCCCGACGATGACAATCTGGTTGTTGGTACCGGGAACATCTGCTCCCGTGATTTGTGACCACTTGGTGAGCTGACCGAGATAGATCTCCTTGGCCTGAGCGAGTGTGATATANNTCATCTCGTCTTTGGTCACTTCACGGGATGACATTCCGATGTCTACGGTTTTGGCACCGATTGCCTGGATACCCGGGCCGGATCCGCCAAGGGTTATCTGGATGTCTGCATCCGGGTGGGCTGCCATATACTGGTCAGCTGCTTTCTGGACGATAGGCCCGACCGTAGTCGACCCGCTGATCTTGATGGTCTGTTTCTGGCCGGAGGAGACGGGTGCGGCGGTTGTTGCTGCCGGGGCTGCTGTGGTTGCTACCGGTGCCGGGGCTGCCGCGATTGTGACAACTGTGGGGGATGCAGTGGGTGCCTGCGTACCAACCGGCGCCGTTGTTCCATTGCCTGTACAACCTGCGAAGAGCATTGCTGCGACGAGCAATGCGGCAAGGCTCATGGTTATGAGTAAATACGAACTCCTTTTTGCATTCATGGTGTTCTATCACCCATTTTACGTGGGGTATTAAACACTTTTTCGCCATAAACTATACTAGTATATATACAAGAAATGGACAAATAGAGATGCATAGGGAAATCAGTTACCTATTGGATTAAGGTGGAGGAAATGGAGATACGCAAGGTCCAGATGACCGGGGGGGCATCCTTTGTGGTGACACTTCCAAAGGATTGGGCGGAGGGGCAGAAAATCAAAAAGAACGACCCGGTTGGTCTTATCGTGCAACCTGACGGGACGCTTCTCGTGACCAAGAAGATTACGGAAGACCCTATCCAGCGGGTCAAGGATATCGACAGCAGTAATATTACTGACCCTGCGTTCCTGTTCCGCTTGCTGATAGGTACTTATATTACCGGTTTTAATGTAATCCGGATCACGACCAAGCAGCGGTTCCCCCCGTTTGTCCGGACCGTAGTCCGTGACTTTACCCAGATGACGATCGGCCAGGAAGTCGTGGAGGAGACCGAGACCGTCATCGGGATCAAGGACCTGCTCAACCCCGTGGAAATGCCGTTTGACAATACCATCAAGCGGATGTTTGTCATCGTCAAGAACATGCACGAGGATGCTATTGTAGCTCTCGAAACCCACAATAATACCTTAGCCAACGATGTTATCAGCCGCGATATGGACGCGGACCGGCTCAACTGGCTGATCGCACGGCAGACCAACATGCTGATGCAGAACGCTTCGCTGTCCCGCAAGATGGAAATCTCCCCGGCTCTTGCCATGAATTATTACCAGCTCAGTCGCATCATCGAACGTGTAGGCGACCATGCGGTCAGGATTGCAGAGCACTCCCTGCCGATCATCGATGTGGACTTTGACAAGAAATTCATGAACGCCATAAAAAAGGCGAGTGCCATGTCGCTTGAGATCTTTGACCGGAGTATCGTCTCGTTTTTCAACGGCGATATGAAGGAAGCCCACCGGAATATCGAGTCACTCACTGCGCTTGAGAATATCTGTGGTGATATCAATACCATGGTGCTCAAGCAGGACTCACTGATCGCCCTTAATATTGCATATATATCTGAGAGTATCCGCAGGGCGGGTGAATATGCCGGTGACATATCCGAGACGGTGATCAACCTGCTCGTTGAAAATGAACTCGGGCCCAGGAAAGGAAGCTCCGGTAAGTAACTTCAATAACCTGCCTTTCTCCGTTATCCGGGTGAGACCCGGTACCCCTTTTTCACAATAGATTACCGACATAACTATAGTTTATTTCGAAAAAGTATATACAGCCGTATAACAGGATAGGGGGATGGAGAAAGAAACAACCGGAACTGAACCCATGAGAATCCTTCGATGCGAACTGTGCGAAAAACCCTGCACCCTGAACACTCTTGGCAAGACCGACTTCTGTCATTGCCCGGCCGGCAGGGAATCGGCCGAATGGAAACAGGTTAACAAAAAGGCGGGGCAATAATCTTTTTTATCCCGTTTTTTTCATAACCCGTTTTACTTTCCACAATTCTTCTTTTCGGCAGATTACTGTCATCGTCCTGTGATCAGATCATGCAGGTTTTGGAGCTTGCCCGGGTATCGATCACAGCCATCCCATAAAAGGAAATACAACAGGGTGAGGAAAAAAAAGATCTCAGACTCCGGCTTTTTTTCCAAACGGGAAATATGATCTTGTCCAGTCCAGCAGATTCACAACCGACCTGCTGATGCCGGCAAGGACCGGCCGGGAAGATTCGGGTGCGGGGCCGGAAGTTTTGACAGCCATTTTCAGGCAGGAAATTTTTAAGGCTGCTGGATTTGCTTTCTTTACCGCTTTCTTCTTTTTCATCGCCATATCATACCACTATCTTTTCCCAGCAGTCAATACACAACCCGCTTTTTTGTGTGTAGAAGAAATCTGCCACCGGGAAATCTATCCCGCACCGGAAGCAATGGATAGCCGTGACGGTAGGGTCGGGGGTTTCTATTTTTGGTAACAGTGCGTTCTTATCATCATTCAACGGTTCGTCCATGGGACTGGTCTTCCATATAGTTTTGCGAACCTGCCGGCATGGGACGCTGCCGGCTTTTTCATTCTTTTGTTTTCCATCCCCCATACCGTAACAACCGGACGGCTGGGAATCAAGACGCCGGGTATGGTAATATTCTTTTAAGTCCCTTGCTACATTCGCAACCTGGTCCTCATGGATTTTATAACCTTTAAGCACGTGAATCCCTCCGGGCAGCATTTTTTGTACCGATGCTGCATAACAACCATGTCGACATCTTACTATATATATTCTGCGAATTAATCTATATTTTTTAAAAAAAGTATTGTTAAACGTATAATTTTCCGGTAAGGAGGTGATGGGAATCCCGGTTCGGTCTATCGGGGCAGGATAACCATTATTTCCCGGCATCCTGCTGACTTCATTTTCACGGTCAGGAAATCGGAGACACGGGCTTTCTTATTATTATCAGGGATATTTCAGATTTTCTGAATCCGGGCAAGGCATGCGATGATATGTCAGATTCAAGATACGAAGTACTCTGATGACTTTCATTCACATTTTTTTTTAAAACGGCGTAACCCCCCTGCAGGGGGGTGGGGGGGTTGCCGGCCGACCCCCTCCCCCCTTTGAACGGATCCGACCCCCCGTGATCAATTTTAAGTAGGTGTCAGGAACGGTCGTGCCGCCGGAAGATTCATGTGGAAAACAGGTCCGGGACGCGTGCATTAATGCACAGTTCCCAATTTTGGGGAGGGGGGTTGGCAGCATACCCCCGACCATTAAATTTTCAAAACGCATTGACCCCCCCACCGTTCCGGAACCAGTATGGGGGGTTACCCCTCCGGGATCATCTTCTGGAACAGGTTCTTCTGGCAGCCCCCGACGATGATGCAGGTCACGGGCGGGTGCCGGTGATGGGGAAGGGGGGGTTCCCTTTCTACCCCCCTCCATCAAGGGAAGGAATAAGATGGTCTGGCAGCAATTGCGATGAACGCCGCCGTTTCGAAGTCCACGGACTTCCCGGACTTGTGGTTCTGATGAACCACTCATCAGTTCAGGATTTCCTGATGAGTTCTTCTCATCCTCACAGTTCTGAAGAACTAATCGGACTCCGCCACCCTATCTTCCGCGAGGGCATCACCCGCTGCACCCACTTTATGATGGTCGCCCGGTACCTCGAACGTTGCGCCGATCATGCCAGTAAGATCGCGGAGAACGTGCATTACATGGCAACGGGGGAGCGGATTGAGATACACCGAGGTTTTCGTATGAGAAAGGATATTTCAGGTAATGGGTTCTGGTTCGATGATCCGGTTGAGAAGGTGCCGATGCACCCTGAGGATTTTAGTGCGCTGCTCGCGTGGGTGAGAGCGAGGGAGTATTTCGAGAGAAGCCGTGAATAAGAAAGGGATCTCTTCCTGCATTCACCAGGACTGATGAAGAACCCGGGTCCCTGCCCGGGCTGTGGAAATTTTT
>PMKW01000163.1:0-7525 GCA_003157895.1 Methanoregula sp.
CAGATCACCCAGTACGACAAGCCGCTCGCAGAGGGCGGGTACTTAGAGATCGAGAGCGACGAGGGGGGGGAGCGAAAGATCCGGCTCACCCGGATCCATGTCGAGGAGGACCCGGGCCGGCTCGTCCACATGGGCAATGCCGAGCGGGGCAAGTACTCGCTGGTCGACTACAACCGTGCCGGCATTCCGCTCATCGAGATCGTCTCGGAACCCGACATGCGGTCGCCCAGGGAAGCCCGGAAGTTCTTGAACAAACTCCGTGCAACTCTTGAATACCTGAACGTCTTCGACTCCGAGAAGGAGGGGTCCATCCGTGTCGATGCCAATATTTCGATTGTGGGCAACGAACGCGTGGAGGTCAAGAACATCACCTCCTACAAGGGCGTTGAGAAGGCGCTCACATTTGAAGTTACCCGGCAGAAGAACCTGATCCGGCGCGGCCAGAAGATCGAGCGTGAGACCCGCCATTACCTTGAGGCAAGGGGCATCACCCAGTCAGCCCGGTCAAAGGAGCAGGAGCACGATTATCGATACTTCCCGGAACCGGACCTCCGTCCCCTCCGCGTGAAATCATGGCTGGACAAAATCGTCCTGCCCGAACTTCCCGATGCCCGCCGCGAGCGGTTCATGAAGGATTATGGCTGCTCGCTTTCCCATGCCCGGACCCTGACCGGCGAACTGAAACTCGCCAACTTCTTTGAGAAGGTCGTTGCATCCGATAAACCGGGACTCTCCCCCCTTGCATCCACCTGGATAGCCGACACCCTGATCGGCGAGCTGAACTACCGCGACATGAGCCTTGATAAGGTCGAACCCGCTGCTATGACCGGCCTTGTTCAAATCTTAAAAGCAGGAACGATAACTGATAAAAGCGGGGTCGAGGTTCTCCGGATTCTGCTCGACCAGCGGCTGAAGAACGATCCTGTTGAGACACCGGCCGGTATCGTCCAGCGGCTGAACCTTGCGAAGACAAGCGGGGATTCCCGTGCAATCGCAGATGCCATTGAAGAGGCCATCAATGAGAACCCCAGGGCACTCGAGGACTACCAGTCCGGCAAGACCGGAGCGCTCAACTTCCTTGTCGGGCAGATCATGAAGAAGACCCGCGGGAAAGCAGACCCGGGCACGCTGAACCGGATGCTCACCGAAGCCCTGAAGAAAAGGGAGGCGTAACTTCGTGCACCTGATCGTTGCAGAAAAGAACATCTCGGCCCGCCGCATTGCGGAGATATTAGGCGAAGGAAAAAAGATCACCGAACACAAGGACGCCGGTGTTTCGACCTACAGTTTCGGCGATGTCGTCACCATCGGTCTCCGGGGCCATGTAGTGGAGATCGATTTCGAGCCGGGTTACCAGAACTGGCGGAGCGAGGAGTACACCCCGCGGAGCCTGATCGATGCAAAGACCATCAAGGTGCCTACCGAGAAGAAGATCGTCGCCCTCCTCCAGAAGCAGGCAAAGAAAGCCGACCGGGTCACGATTGCAACGGACTTTGATACGGAAGGAGAACTGATTGGCAAAGAGGCCTTCGAGCTCGTCCGTGCCGTGAATAAGAAGGTGCCTGTTGATCGGGCGCGGTTCTCAGCCATCACGAAAGGTGAACTCCAGCACGCCTTTGCCAACACCACGGAACTCGATTTCGCCCTTGCGGCAGCCGGAGAGGCCCGGCAATCGATCGACCTGATGTGGGGCGCATCGCTCACCCGCTTCATCTCGCTGGCGGCAAGACGGGGGGGCCAGAACATCCTCTCGGTCGGCAGGGTGCAGAGCCCGACGCTCTCCATGATCGTCGACCGCGAGAAGGAGATCGAAGCGTTCGTGCCGGAAAAATACTGGCAGCTCGCTCTTTTCACCGAGAAATCCGGCGAACAGATCGAGGTACGCCATACCCATGGGCGGTTCCGCGACAAGGCAGAGGCAGAGGATGCACGCAACCGGACCAAGGAGCCGCTCGTTGTCACCGAAGTGAAGGAGGGCACGAAGCAGGACCGGGCGCCGTCACCGTTCGATACCACGACCTTTATCGTCGCGGCAGCACGACTCGGGTTTTCGGCAGCGAATGCAATGCGGATTGCCGAAGACCTGTATATGAACGGTTTCATCTCCTACCCGAGGACCGACAACACCGTATACCCGGCCTCGCTGGACATTGACGGGATCTTAAAGACCCTGCGTACCTCCCCGTTCAGAAAGGATGTGGAATGGACCCTTGCGAACCGTCGGCAGGTCCCGACCCGCGGAAAAAAGCTGACCACCGACCACCCGCCCATCCACCCGACCGGATCCGCAACCCGCGAGCAGCTGGGCGATGATACGTTCAAGGTCTACGAGCTCGTGCTCCGCCGCTTCCTCGCGACCCTTGCGCCGGACGCGATGTGGAAGACCTTAAAGATCCTCTTTGTCGCAGGCAGCGAGGAGTACACGGCCACCGGCGGCCAGCTGCTTATACCCGGCTGGCATGCGGTGTACCCGTTTTCCGAGGCAAAAGAAGTGGTCCTGCCCGCGTTTTCGACCGGTGAGAAACTGCCGGTGAAAAAAGTAACCCTTGATGAGAAGGAGACGCAGCCGCCTGCCCGCTATACCCAGAGCAAGCTGATCCAGAGAATGGAGGAACTCGGCCTCGGGACCAAGAGTACCCGGCACGAGGTGATCGCGAAGCTGGTTTCCCGGAAGTACGTGGAAGGCAACCCGCTGCGCCCGACCCTCGTGGGAAGAGTGGTTACTGAATCGCTCGAACAGCATGCCGACGCTGTGACCCGGCCGGAGATGACCCAGAAGATCGAAGCGCACATGCAGCTGATCAAGGAGAGCAGGCAGACCCGGGAAGATGTAATAAGGGAGTCTCGCGAGATGCTCCATAAGGCCTTCGACCAGCTCGAGGCCAACGAGCAGGTTATCGGAGACGACATCCGTAACCGCACTGCTGAGGAGATGAATCTCGGGAAGTGCCCGGTCTGCGGAGGCATGCTCGCCATCAAGCACCTGCGGGGCAATACCCAGTTCATCGGCTGCTCACACTACCCTGACTGCAGTTTCAACATCGGCCTGCCCATGGCCCAGTGGGGTTTTGCGGTGCGGACCGACGATATCTGCGATAAGCATCACCTCAATTTTGTCCGGCTCGTCCGGAAAGGGGCCCGCCCATGGGATATCGGCTGCCCGCTCTGCCACCATATCGATTCCAACCGGGAGTCTTTGTCGGAGATATCGTCCATGACTCCTGTACTGGCGGAAAATATCCTTGCTCACCACATCTACACCGTGGCCGAACTCGCCCGCAGCGTGCCGGAGGATCTCGCAAAACGGCTTTCGATCCCGCAGGCAGATGCCGGCCGGTTAGTCACTGAAGCAGGGATTATCTTAGAGAAACTCCGCAAAAGGTCGGAGTGCCGCAAGTTCCTGCGCGAACGTCTTATTCCCCGGAAGGGTCGCAGTTATGCAAAGATCATGGACTGCTTAAAAGCGCAGGGCATCACGGAACTTGCCGGCCTTGCCCACGCAGAGCCGGCATCCCTGAAAACCGCCGGGATCGGCGATGCTGAAGCCGGCCAAGTCCTCACCGAGGCAAAGAACGTTTATTACGGACAAGTGCTCCGCGGGATGGGTATCCCGGCAGTCAGCCTGAAAAAGTACCTTACTGCCGGCTTTACTACCCCGGATGCCTTCTGCGAGCTTGCGCCGGAGACCCTGAGCGAACGGACCGGCATGTCGCTTGGGACTGTCCAGAAGCATGTTGCCATAGTCTGCAAAGCGCTGGACAAGCCCGCCCCGAAGAAAGTTTCGAAGATCCAGACCGAGAAAGGGAGAAAGGAGTTACTCACGATAAAAGGGCTGGGCGAGCAGGCCGCAGAGAAGCTGATCCTTGCCGGTATCACCGATAGCAAGTCACTCCTTGCTGCAGACCCGCAAACGGTGGCATCGGATAGCGGTATTCCCGAACAGAAGATCCGGGATTACCAGGCTATCTTCCGGAAAAAGAAGGATATCATCCAGATCTGATCTTTTTTATTCTCTTTTTCGCTCATGAGAAATTCTCTCAATATTTCTGATGCTCTTTTGGGCATCCCCATATTGTCATAATCACTCAGAATGTCAGCGGGGAACTCGTGATGAACCGGAATTAAAGGGTGGTAAGGGGGGGCTCTCTTTGGGCTGCCTGCCCCACCGGGGGAAAGAGGGGGGCACACTCGTAATTTTCTGAAAAAGTAAATACTGAATCCAAACAGATTATCTATGGAGTTCTTTTTTTCCTAATATAAATGAGATACCAACACCGGCATTGACAAAAATGCATGGCAGATTAATTAACTCTCCCCATTGCAAAATAACCAAGCAGCATCTCCCGCTATGTCCCACCGGTTTATGAGAATGGAAAGCACACGTACCTAGTGATTACGATGAAATGGAAAGACTGGGTGCACGTGACCAAGCTCGACCCCGACAAACAGCTGAAGCCCGGGGATATTGATGCAATTGCGGCCAGCGGCACGGATGCCTTGATGCTCTCGGGCACGCTGAACGTGACGGTTGAGAACCTTGCGATGCTCCAAAAGCAGCTGAAGGTTTATGACCTGCCGCTCGTGATGGAGCCAGCAGGTCCCGAGGCCGTGCTGATGCAGGGGATCGACTACATTTTTGTGCCCAGCGTATTGAACACCACCGATGTAGTCTGGATCGTCGGGAAACACCAGGCGTGGGTCCGGCAACAGATGGGGAAGATCCCCTGGGAATATATTGTGCCCGAGGCCTATATCGTCCTCAACCCGGACTCTTCCGTTGGCAAAGTGACCAGATCGGTCTGCGACCTGAAAGCGGAGGAGGTCGTAGCGTACGTGACCGTAGCCGATCGCTATTTCCATTTCCCGATCGTTTACATCGAGTACAGCGGCATATACGGCAACCCGGCAGTCGTGAAAGCTGCTTCCGATGCTATCGACCACGCGACCCTCTACTATGGCGGGGGTATCAACTCAGCGGAGAAAGCGGCCGAGATGAGCAAATATGCCGACACGATCGTGGTCGGGAACGCGGTCTATGACCAGGGTGCCGCGGTCCTGAAAGCAACCGTGGATGCTATCCAGTAATTTTTTATGCCCGCAATCGATATCGTGCTGGTGGCCCCGATTTACGAGGGAAACGTGGGGTTCTGTGCACGCGTGATGAAAAATTTCGGGTTTTCCCGTCTCGTACTCATCGACCCGTGCCCGCTGGGAAATGAGGCGAAAGCCCGGGCTTCCCATGCGCAGGACGTGCTTGCCGCTGCCGAGACCTGTTCAATCGAGGACGTCTTTTCCCGCAGCAATATCGTCATCGCGACCACCGGGACCGTGAGCAAATCAGTCTGCCATGCCATGCGCATGCCATTCTATTCACCAGAAGAACTCCGCGAACGGGTGAAGGACGCGGACGGGCGCATCTCGATCCTGTTCGGGCGCGAGAACTGGGGGCTCAACAATGAGGAGGTGAAAAGGAGCGACATGGTCTGCACAATCCCGACTGCGGAGGAGTACCCGATCCTCAACCTCTCGCACGCGGTCGGTGTCGTCTGTTACGAACTTTCGGACATGCCCCTGCCCGCATTCCAGCTTGCATCGCCAACGGATATGGGATACCTGTATAGTCATATAGACCGGTACCTCGACACGATCCACCACCCGAAGTTCAAGCGGGAGAACACCATGATCCTCATCCGCCGCATTCTCGGCCGGGCAAACCTGACCACCCGCGAGGCAAGCACGCTCCATGGCCTTTTGCGCAGGAGCGAATGGCACATCGACCCGTCATCGCTCGACCGGGACAAGACAGGGGGCCGAAACCTGGAGGAGGGGAGGGATGCCGAGCCGGATCCGCAGGATCAGTAAAAATGAGGTTGTGGAAATTCCCGCAGTTTTTCGGGAATTTTTTGATCAGTTCACATACAACCAAAATGAGGAATCCGGTCCGCACGCAGCAGGACTACTGCATGCAGAACCCCTTATGACCGATCAGCACCCAGTGTAGAGGCAATGATTCTCGTAGACTGGCAGCTCCTCGACCGCATCGAACGGGGCCATATCAAAATCGATCCCTACGACAAAAAACTCGTGCAGCCCAACTCTCTCGATATCCGGCTCGGGAACCATTTCGTCTGGTACAAACCCGGCACTGAGGTCATCGACCCGTACAACCGGGATAGTGTTGTTGCGGGGGTGGAGGAAACGCACGCGGAATCCTTTATCCTCAACCCCGGGCAGTTCGTCCTTGCCGAGACCCTTGAATGCATCGAGCTTCCCGACAATATTGTCGCGACCATCGAGGGAAAATCGAGCATCGCCCGGCTCGGCGTCACGCTCCACCAGACCGGGGGCTGGATCGATGCCGGCTTCCGAGGGACCATCACGCTCGAGATGTGTAACGTGAATACCCGCCCGGTGAAGATCTACGCCGGTATGCCCATCGGGCAGCTCGTCTTCTACACCACCGAACGGGCACAGAACCCCTATTTTAAAAAAGGCGATGCGAAGTATCTCGACCAGCGGCAGGCAACACTCTCGCGGTACCACGCGAACCGTAAAGGGCAGTAAATTCATTCTTTGTTCCTACCCATTTTCTCATTTGTGACAATGGCTCCCCGCCTCAGGGCTGCTTGCGGGGATTGGGTAGTTCGTCAGAACGATGAAGATCGGCTAGCGCGTCCCTTCACGTCATCGATGTTTTACAACATCTGTGACCACGAAATCGAGAAGAGCCATCTGGTATTTCGAAGAACGGCTAGGTAAGTACAGTCTCTAAGAAAATGGTAACTGAAGCTACCGCGGGGAATCGGATATCGCATCAGCGAAGACCGATTGGAGAAGAATTCTTCAGAATTCTCTGACTGCGCCCAGCTGTGGGTGGCGACACTTAACATAAATGGGGGCAGGGGAGTCTCAACCCCCCTCATCAAACAAATTTTTTACCTGGTTGCCGTTTCTCCTATTACCCACTATAATATACCAAGAAAACCCATTTTATAAGGATGATCCAACCGGACCGGAGATGAATTAATGCGACTTCTTCTCATTCATTCAGATTACATTGAATACGAAGCCAAGAAAAAGACAAAGATGGCAGAGGAGTGCTCTGTCCTTTCGGACAGGGAAGAGGAGGCGCTCACCGTCTTCTGCGCCGTGGAATCGATCGATGAGGAAGACCTTGAAGGGGTTGTCGTGCAGGGAATCGGAGAGATAAAAAAGACCGCCGGGCAGGTCCATGTAGAAAAGATCCTGATCTATCCGTACGCACACCTGTCAAGCGACCTCGCGTCCCCGGACACTGCGATCACGGTGCTCAATGCGCTCAAGACCGGGCTCGAATCAGAAGGGTTTGCCGTNNCTACAAGGAATATCTCGACGACTCCCCCTTCGGCTGCCTTGTCAGGAAGGAACTGGGCGTTGCGGTCCCGGTCGGCGGCGAGCCGGCACATGTTGAACTGATGCGCAGTAAAGAGCTCGTGGACTACGAGCCTGCCAGCGATGTCGGCTGCCTCCGCTGGATGCCGAAGGG
>PMKW01000163.1:7583-7795 GCA_003157895.1 Methanoregula sp.
CGGAACATGATGCTCCGTTTCGCTGCCTGTTTCGGCATGTTCTCGATCATGCGGGACATGCACATCTCGCCCAACAACCTGCCGATGAAGATGTATGAACTCTCCACCTACTCCTTCCGGCACGAACAGAAAGGCGAAGTCATCGGCTTAAAACGCCTGCGGGCATTCACGATGCCCGACATGCACTCGCTCTGCCTCGACATGCCCCAGGC
>PMKW01000163.1:7886-8287 GCA_003157895.1 Methanoregula sp.
TGGGTTGCCAAGATAGACCTTGCCGCCATCGACGGCCAGCGAAGACCTATCGAGAACCCGACTGTCCAGATCGATGTTGAGTCCTCGACCCGGTTCAACATCAAGTATCACACGGAAGACGGCACGGTCGTCCACCCGCCCATCCTCCACTGCTCCCCCACGGGCAGTGTCGAGCGCGTGATTTGCGCCATCCTTGAGAACATCTCCACGCAGGCAGTCCCAGCCCTCCCGACCTGGCTCTCGCCCGCACAGGTCCGGGTCATTCCGGTAACGGAGAAGCACATTGCATTTGCCGAGGAACTTGCCGGGACAATCAATTCCGCACAGATCCGGTGCGACATTGACGACCGGAACGAAACGATGGGCAAGAAAGTCCGCGAGGCCGGGATGGACTGGGTCCC
>PMKW01000110.1 GCA_003157895.1 Methanoregula sp.
ATACGCATGACATCTTTACGCCGTTCCGGGCGGATCCTGCCCGGACTGTTTATCCTTGGTGTGCTGCTCGTACTACTCATACTTGCAACCGGGTGTACCCAGCAGACTGCAACAACACCAGTAACAATGCCAGCGACCACACGGGGATCATCAAAGGTAGCGAATCCTGCTTCCTTGTACTGCGGGCAGGTCGGGGGTACCACCGAGATCAAAACGGACACTTCCGGTGGACAGTATGGGATGTGTACGTTTGCCAATGGCACTTCCTGCGAGGAGTGGGCGCTCTTCCGCGGTGAGGGGTGCAAGGCCGGTGCAACGGCAGTAACAACAACAGCCGGGGAAGGAAAAAAGATGGTAACCCTGACTGATACTGACAACGGAACAACTAAGGACATTGCACAGAACACACGCTTTGCCATTCAGTTGAGAGAGAATCCCACAACCGGATTTGAGTGGAACGCAACGGTCTCTTCCGGTCTTGAGATCCAGTCTTCCGATTACCAGCAGGATAAGGTTGCTGAGGGTATGGTCGGTGCCGGCGGGAACCGGACGTGGGTGATCGCTGCAAAGGATACTGGCACCCAGACGTTCTCGGCAGTGTACAAGCGCTCGTGGGAACCGCTCACCGGCAACGAAACGGTATACAGCGCGAATATCAATGTAGTAAAAATCTGAAACACCGGGTAAAATTCCGGAGATCTCTTTTTTAAAAGAAACACTTCGGGCCTGGAGCACAATAAAAAAGATACGTGTTTGTATCTCTCTCATGAGATTTTCTTTTGAGGGGGTCCCTCCTTTCGTTTTGATGACGAGATATTTTCTTATTTTAGGAAGGTTACAAGACCGTTGTCTATCCTGCATTGAAGGCAGATCCCGCCATTGCGTTACTGTTGACAACAGTATCTTACAGAAGACGTATCATAATTACCCAACCACCATAAACCTCGTCATGTCCGGGGATTGCCACAAAACAGGAGACCACACGGGGGAAAATACTATTTTTGTATAGATTGTGAACACATCAAAATCAAGATGGTTCCCGAGCTCAACGGATCGACCGTTAAAAAATTGTCATGTCCGGCCCGGTTCAACCCGGTGGAAGGATAGCGGATTCCAGAGGATGGTATGAATCCGCATGAATGTCCACGAAATGAAATTTTCATGCAACTTCAAAAGCAGAATAGCGATCGTTTACTCCGATGAAACCGGAGTCCACGATACGGTATAACCCCCTTTTTTCAGTTCCGATACAGGGGTTTACCCATTGGTGCCGGATAAATGCCAGCAGAAACGCGGGGCGGGACACTATGAGGGGTTACGATATCATCCCTTAAAACAAAGGTAATTGATAACCAGCCCGTGCTTGATAAAGAGATCACACCCCAGACAATAGCAATTGGTCGTTTTTACTTGTGAAGGAATCTGTGATCTTCCCCGGGAGCAGAAAAGTGCAGCGGGAGGATAGTCTGCCAGCTTGTTATTTTTGAATGTCGGACACAGTTTACAAATACACTTTCCCAGGTTTTCTTCCGTATCCTCAACTTCTTGAGGCTTATCCATCGGTGATTTCATCGCAATTTTCACCACAAAGGAATATTGCATGAATGGAATAATATCCTTCCCTGGCATCATCCACCGCCTTCTTGGCAGTACTGTCAGAGGATTGCATACGATTTTTGCTATTGATTTTTAGCTTCGGGTCTTTTTCTCAAAAAGAGCGCGCTACATCTGAAAATGTTCCCTTAAGGATATTTCATTTTAATTATTCTCGACACTTCGGAAGATTTTTTTTAAAACATTTATCGGAAAAAGGCCACGATGTTTTGGAACAACTGCATGTTCATTGATCCTGATGGTATCGGTTTTCCTACCCGTTTCATCTGCTCCCGCAAAAGCGGCCAGTTGTAGAGACTGGTAAACTCCATTGCCCGCTCGGGATGCGGCATCAGGCCCAGTACCTTCCCGTCAGAGGAGGTGATGCCGGCAATATCCTCAAGGGAGCCGTTGGGATTCCAGGGATATTCGCCTCGCGCAGAAGAAAGATCCTCCCGGCAGTACGTGAACGCGATCATCTTCTCCCGCCGGATCCGGTCAAGGGTATCTCTGGAGCAGAAGAAGTTCCCCTCCCCGTGGGCAACCGGGCAATACAGCTGCTCAATCCCCCGTGTCCAGAGGTTGTCCGCTGTAGGTTTCAGGGTGACAAACCTGCATTCCAGAACTCCTTTCCGGTTGGGCATCAGGGCGATGTCGCGCTTATACTGCCGGTCGAACGCGGGGACCAGCCCGAGGTTTGCAAGGATCTGGAACCCGTTGCAGATCCCCAGCACGAGGTTGTCACCGGTAAGGAACTCCTCGACATCCCGCCAGAGGTTGTTCCGGACCCGGTTTGCATAGGCATTGCCGGCACCGGTGTCATCACCATACGAGAAACCGCCTGGGAAGACCAGCAGCCGGTAGTCAAGAAGATCAAACCTGCCATCGATCAGGTCGTTGATATGGACGATATCGGCGCCCATACCGGCGCGGGCGAGCACGACTTTTGTTTCCATCTCAGAATTAATGCCAAAGCCGCTCATAATGAGCGCTTTCTCGGGTATCGGCTCAGGAGCGCTGGTTCTTTCCTGTGCAGGGGTTTGTTTCCGGCCCGGATGTTTGGAAGTCATGATCAGTACCTCAAAAACGGTGCCTTGTAGGCAGCTTCAAGTTCGCCGACAGGCAGGTCGAGCACGGTCGTTTCCTGCGTGATTCGCAGGGATGTTCCCCGCACCCGCCCGAGCAGATGGGCATTTTTACCGAGCGCCCGTTCGAATGCCCGCTTATTGTCCGCACCAACGGTAACCACGAACCGGCCGAGCGATTCGGAGAACAGGTAGTGGTCCGGCCGCATACCGGCAGGGATCGTAATATCCATGCCGAGCCGGCCGGCGATGGCGACCTTGGCAATGGCAATCAGAAGACCACCATGAGTCACCGGGAATGCCGATGCCACGAGCTCGTGCCGGATCGCTTCGGTCATTCTCCCGTATCGCTCCTTCATGGCTGCCGTATCAAGTCCCGGGACGGTATTTCCCGTAAAACCAAGGTGGGAAAAGTACTCCGATCCCCCGAGTTCTTCGGCCGTCTCGCCGATAACATACACGAGGTCTCCGTCAACCTTCGCATCCATGGACACCGCTTTTGCTACATCCTCATGGATCCCGATGGATGAAATGAGAAGCGTCGGGGGAACCGAGATCTTCATAGGATTGTTGTCTGCACCAAACCCGGAAAAATCGTTATACATGCTGTCCTTTCCCGAGATGAACGGGGTGCCAAATGCAGTGGCAGTGTCATAACACCCGCGGGCGGCCAGTTTCAGCTGCCCGAGACGTTCGGGCTCGTCCGATGAGCACCAGCAGAAATTGTCAAGGATCGCAATTGAATCAAGCGGGATACCAATGGCGACGAGACCGCGGATGGCTGTGTCGATCCCGGCCCCGGCCATGAGGTAGGGATCGATCTCGGAGTACGAGGGGAACATCCCCTGCGACAGCCCGACACCTTTCTTTGAACCGGGCACCACTTTTGTCAGGCTTGAGTCTGCCTGCACCCGTCCCTTACCCTGCACCGGGCCGAGCACGTGGCCTCCCTGCACGGCATGGTCGTACTGGATCGAAATGAACTCCTTGGAACAGAGGTTTCGCCGCCGGAGCATGGCTATAAGCGTACTGTCAAGACGTTCCGGGCAGGGAATAGCCGGCTCGGGGAATGTCTTTTTCGTATAAATGGTCTTCAGGTGTTTTTTCGGGAGGCCGTCGTGGAGGAATGCAAGCTCGATGTCCATCACCACGTTCCCGTGATATTCGACAACACACCGGCCGGAGTCCGTGAACTCCCCGATGACCGTAGCCTCGACTTCCCGGCGCTGCATCAGTTCCAGCAACGGTGCGATATGTTCCGGGGGGACCGCAAGGGTCATGCGCTCCTGCGACTCTGAGATCCAGATCTCCCACGGGGCCATACCGGGATATTTCAGGGGTACGGAATCGAGCGTGACCCGGCAGCCGTTGCATTCTTTTGCCATCTCTGCAACCGAACAGGATATACCCCCGGCACCATTGTCCGTGATGCTGCGGTAGAATCCCGGGTCACGGGCTTCCTTCACAATCACATCGGAGAACTTCTTCTGGGTGATGGGGTCGCCGATCTGTACCGCGGTCACCGGGCTTGCCGGGTCAAGCGCTTCTGAAGAGAAGGTGGCACCGTGGATACCGTCCTTTCCCACGCGTCCGCCCACCATAACGATGAGGTCGCCGGCCTGTGCCCGTTTCTCGAAGAGCTTCCTCCCCTCGTGTTCGCGGGGCATGATTCCGACCGTCCCGGCAAACACGAGAGGTTTACCGCTGTAGCGGTTGTCGAAATACACAAAGCCCTGCGGAGTCGGGATGCCCGAGCAGTTGCCGCCGGCGCCGACACCGCGGATAACGCCGTCAAGGATCCTGCGCGGGGAGAGGACCGGGTTCTGCCGGTCTTTCAATCGGAACAGCGCCGGGTCCGAGTCAGGATCCCCGACACAAAAGCCATACACGTTGATTGCGGGTTTTGCCCCGAGGCCAAAACCGATCGTGTCGCGATTGACCCCGACGATTCCCGTGAGTGCGCCTCCGAACGGGTCGAGGGCTGAAGGGGAGTTGTGCGTCTCGACTTTGTGGGTCACAAGGTACTGGTCGTCAAAGATGATCGCGCCTGAGTTGTCGGTAAACACCGTCACGCAGATATCTTGCTCCCCTTTCTCCTTGCGGATCCTGTTGGTGGCTGCCTGGATGTACGTCCTGTAGAGCCCGTCCGGCACATCGTCGTCCATTGCAGAGGCAAAGATCGTGTGCTTGCAGTGCTCGCTCCATGTCTGGGCTAGCGCTTCCAGCTCTATATCGGTCGGCTTCCTGCCTTTTTTTGTGAAATAATCGCGGATCGCATGCAGCTGGGCAAGGTCAAGGGCAAGCGGACCCCTCCGCTGGCCGGACAACGGGTCGGAAATTCCCTCCTTTCCGATCCTGGAGAGTTCCAGGTCATCGATATCAAGGTCAACCTTTTCTGCCACCGGCAGTTCATGCAGCCTGACCTCCGGTACGATGACATCCATCCCCCTTGTACCATATTCCTGCCGGGTCTTCCGGTGTACCCGGTTCACGAGCGGGTTTGCAAGAGTGGAAGCCAGCCTGATCAGGTCCTCCTCCGAAAGTTTTCCGCAGATAAAATAGAGCTGCGAGCTGTAAACCGAATCCCCGTCCCCGAATTTCATCGAGAAGAAGTCCTCGAGGGTCTGCCGTGCGGTCGCACCCACGTTATCGGTGACACCCGGCAGGAAGCCGACTTCGAGGGCATGATCGAACGGTATCCGGGTCGGTTCGTCCACAGAACATTCCTGCACCACCGGGTTCATGAGCTGCGAGCCGATCTGCTGGAGTTCTTTCTGGGTAAAGTCCCTTGCATCCGTAGAGATAGTGTATACATCGGCAAGGTGCAGCTCCTCGATCGGGAACCCAAGTGTCCGGATCCTGTCAGTCCGGGTTTTCAGCCGGGGATCCCTGGTATAGCGGACTTCGATCCGGTGAACAGAGGCTGCCATTATGTATTTTAGTTGATCGCAGATGAGAAAATAAGTATCGTATGGGAGCAGGAGGGAGACCGGAGACCCCGGTTACATCAGATCTCATCCTTCCTGAAGAGCCGGTAGACACCGGCACCGATAACAATGACGATGACAAGGCCGGCCAGTCCGGTTTCAACCACTGAGGGTTTGTACGCCTTCCGGAGCGCCGTGGTGTAGTTCTGGTTCTGGCCGGCGGTAATATTCACGGTGGTCGACAGGTCGTAGTAATCCTCCAGTTTCAGAAGTACGGCATGAGTTCCGGTAGTCAGACCGGGGATGGTCGCCGGGCTCACGCCTTTTACATCCGAATCGACAAGGACCTGGGCACCGGTCGGATCTGTGATTACCGTAAGTGATCCGGTATTGCCTGTCTGTCCCGTTGAAACGACAAGGTTGGCATTGACCGCGGTGGTCTGGGAAGACCCGACGGATAGAGACTGCTGCCAGAGATTATACCCGGGATACGAGAGGGCGATTTCATGGTTCCCGGGCAGGACATCCAGGATGATCAGGGGCGTTGTTCCATTGTACTGGCCATCGAACATTACGGTGGCGCCATTCGGGACCGAGGTCACGGCAACCGATCCGTTCTGACGGATCAGGGCTGTTGTCGCGACTGTTGCCGGGACGGTCGGTGTTACGTTACCGGCTCCGGCTTCCTGGAGAACCGCCTGGACAAGAACAGTTTTTGAAGGTTCGACCGTGGCGCTCGTGGTGAAATCATCGTACCCGGGCAGCGTGATAAGCAGGACATGGTACCCCGAAGAGGTATCGGTAAGGGTCAGGGGGGTAACCCCCTTGAAGACATTATCGACAAATACCTTGGCACCCGGAGGGACCGTGGTGATGCCAAGGGTCCCTGACTGGACGGTCACCGTGACAAAATGGCTCATGCTCGCGGTGCTGACCGTATTCGTGCAGATATCCCGGGCATCGAGGGTCACTGAATAGAGCCCCGCGGTCATATAGGTATGGCGGGGGTTCTGTGCAGGCGATGAGGTCCCGTCGCCAAAATCCCAGGTATAGGCATTGGCCCCGGTCGACGTGCCGGTAAACTGGACGGTAAGGGGGGCGATACCGGTAAGAGGAGCGCCGGTGAAACCGGCCTGCGGCTGGGTAACCGGGCACCCGTGGAGAGCCATCGTATAATTCGGCGGGGCAGCCACCACGAGGGTTGTATTGCCAAAAGTCCAGAGGTCGCAGGCTGTACCCGCCTGGTAGGTCAGCAGGTAGGTACCCGGGTAATTGTACGTATGAGAAGCAAAGTCGTTAAACCCGTAGTAAGGGAGTTCCCCGTCACCAAAGTCAAGGTAATACTGGGTTGCCGTATCCCCGGCCGGAGAGGACTCGGCCGGAAAGAGGAAATTCTCGGTACAGGGAACCGCTGCCAAAGACTGGTTGCATCCGCCGGTCTGGAGGGTAAAGACCTGACTTTTCGGGGGGGCGTCGCAGGTTGCTGCGGTGACCGTGCAAATACACAAAACCATCATTACAATTGCACAACACACCCAGACCAGTCCTGTTTTCTGCATCCGCTTCAACTCAATCTCCTTTTTTCTGTACGGACCATAACCGGGACATGCTTCTGATGTCCGCAAAACCGCCCGGTACCCGTTCCTTTATTCGCGGGAAATATATGATAAATGAAAGGAACCGCTACCAGATAATTATTATTATTATTTGTGATGTGGGATCCGGATTGCTGCCGGCTCTCTAAGGAAATACCCGTCCCGATAAAAAAACCACAAACACCGGGACGAATGGATCACCGTACATATCTGAATAATTTCGGCTCAGCGGAGATCGGGAGAGATCGTACCAATCCGGGTGACAACATAATTAAGATTTAAAATACTATAGTGGAAAGTAATGAGCTGTTCAACGGAATTCCCTACCGTGGACCGGGGCCTTTTTCTCATCGCTCTTGTTTTTATCATCATTATTGCGGTGAAGACGATCTCGTTCATCGTCACCCTCTTTTTGATGTCACTCATTCTCACCCTGCTCATGGTGCCTGCCATGTTCTGGCTTAAGAAGAAAGGTCTCTCGGATCTCCATGCAGTCCTGGTCATAACGTGCGTAGCAATCCTGGTCGTCCTGGCATTCATTTTCTTAACGCTCCTGTCGTTCAATACCCTGGTATCTGATCTCCCCCAGTACCAGAACGAACTGAATACCCGTCTTCAGGATATTTTCACCACCCTGAATACCTTTGGCATTTCCACGGGAACGGGCGGATCTCCCGCAATAAACCTCGGCGATTTCATGACATTCGGGATTTCAAGTCTTGTGAGTATTGCCGATACCGTCATGTTCATCTTCTTCGTGGGCGTGACAACTTTTTTTATGCTGCTCGAGGCACCCGGCGTGGTGGTGAGAATGGAAAAACGTCTGGGTAAGGACTCAGACACCAGGAGGCAGCTGAACCAGATGACCGGGTATGTCATTGATTTCATTGTGGTCCGGACCGAGACCAACTTCATCCACGGCCTCCTCTTCGGGGGATTTTTAGGGATTATTGGTGTCCACGGTGCGATTCTCTGGGGGGTCCTGACGTTTCTCCTGGGGTATATCCCGTTCTTTGGCCTGATAATTGCTGCAGTACCCGCCATATTTTTTGCCTGGCTCCAGTTCGGAATACCCGGGGCGCTCGCGGTTATCGCGGCCGTGTGTGTCCTGAACCTGATTGTGGAAAACCCGGTCTATTCTTACCTTGCCGCACGGAAATTCGAGATGCCGGCCCTTATTGTGATCCTCTCGGTCATCTTCTGGGGGTGGCTGCTGGGACTGGTCGGCATGCTCTTTTCAGTCCCTTTCACGCTCCTCCTGCTCCTTATCTTCGAGATGACAGACGAACTCCGCTGGATCAATGCAGCCCTCGGAGTCAACCATCTCTTTGAGGATCCGGAACTGGGTAAAGCCGGGAATTGATCCCGGAACCGGAAATTATGGTAACCGTTTTTTCATGAATCCGCAGGTTTGTTCGTGCAGGGTATCCGTAAAGACCATACTTTTTTTAAATTACATTATAATTAATGAACACTTTCAGAGCATGGGTTTTATGAATTTTGCGATCTTGTAAAAGGACATTTAATAAAAAAGGGGTAATTATTGCTGGAGGATACCTTCAAACATAAATCGGGTTATGAGGGGTTTTTTAAATTCAGTTTTCTTGTGATGTAACCGGCTATTTGGTTCCGGCCCGCTTACTTTCGGTACTTGCCGATAATCCCAGCTGCTCCCTGTTCTCATCGAAATTCTTCGTAAAGTACTCCCGCTGCCTGACCAGAAGTGCGTCACCGAGATTTTTAATGGAGTACGGTTTGATCCTCAAAGATAATTCCTCCAGGTTCAATACTTTAAATGGGAGACGAAGGGATAATGAATGATATTATCTGCAATAATGGCCGGATCCTGGCATCGCTTGTTGACACCTTCGGGAGCAATCCCTTAACTCCTTCGACAGCCCAGTGAACCGGTTAAATTGTTACGAAAAAATTTAAAAAAAAAGGTAAACAGTTATCACATGCCCGGCATCTGTCTGGATGCGGGATTTTTGGACTGCGTAATCATCATATCATCGACGCGGATGAGCATGATGGCAGTTTCGGAAGCGCTCTGGATGGACTGGCGCTTGGACCGGAGCGGTTCGATGACGCCCTCGGCAAGCATATCGACGATCTTTCCCTCGTACACATTCAGGCCTGCGTTCTTCCTGCCCTTCGAGTGGACATTCTTGAGCTCGACCAGTTTGTCGATCGCATTGAAACCGGAGTTTTCTGCGAGGGCACGGGGAATGGACTCATATGCTGTTGCATAGGCCTCGAGGGCGATCTGGACCCGTCCGCCGACAGTCGATGCATAGTCCCGGATCTTCATGAGGAGCTCGGTCTCAACTGCACCGCCGCCGACTACATAGGTACCGTCTTCCATGGCGTCCATGACCACACGGGTCCCGTCGACAACGGCACGTTCGAGTTCCTCGAGCAGGTAATCGCTGGTTCCCCGGAGCAGGATCGTAATGGTCTTGGGGTTCTTGCACCCGGAGATCCGTGTTACCTTGCCATCATCGTCTTCTTCGACCAGATCGGCAATACCAAGGTCTTTTGCAGTCAGGGTCTCCGGCTTGTTGACAATCGTTGCATGAAGTGCCCGGGCCGCGTATTTCATGTCCTTTTCAGGAATATCCTCGATGCCGAGAACGCCGGCTTTTGCGAGGTAGAACTGGGCGGCATCTGAAATCCCCTTCTGGCAGAGG
>PMKW01000070.1 GCA_003157895.1 Methanoregula sp.
GGTGAGCGGGTCGGAGAAGTTCTGCGGCATCTGCGGGACCCCCGTGGTGGCAGCCCGCGCCCCCCCGGTCCCCGCCCCTTCCCCGGTCCCGGCACCTGCAGCACCCCCGGCAGGAAAGTTCTGCGCCAGTTGCGGTGCAGCAATCTCCAGTACAACAAAATTCTGCGGCAGTTGCGGTGCATCAGTCAACACTGCCCCCCCGGGTGGTGGTGGGGCCTCCTTTCGTCCCGCCCCCCCGGTAGCGGCCGGCGGGGAAGAGGTTATCGGTGTCATCGCTAATGCCCGGAAAGTCAAGATGTTCGGCGCATCGTATGATACGTGGAATATCGTGGTCACCAGCCGCCGCATGATCCTGGTCCAGATGACGGCAGCGATGCTGACTGCTGCAGTTACAGAAGCGCAGGCACAGGCCAAGGCAGAAGGCAAGGGTATTTTCGGGATAATAAAGGACCAGCTGTCCGCCCAGTTCCGGTATGCTGTCCGCTACGAGAGCATGAACCCCGACATGGCACTTGCGGAGACTCCCGGCAACACGGCCGTTGAGAACGCCCGGATTACTGCGATCAAAATGAAACTCAGGGACACCGGCTCTGGAAATATGGAGTATATGGAGTTCAAAATGGTTATCGAATCATCTGACGGGAAGTTTGAGTATATGATTGCCGAGGACGAGCGGTACATCAACCTGTTAAAACAGGTCTACGGAGACCGGGTTCATATGCCGTTTGGCTACATCAGGCTCGGCGCTGCCCGCATCAAATTCTTCTGAATTTTTTTAAAGGAATGCCAGGTCCCGCTTCTCAATGCATCCTGCGGCTGAGCAGAACTGCTGCTCCAAGGGCAGGTACCAGGAAGAGCGGGTTGAGGGGCGAATACGTGGTGTGCGGTTCGGGGACGGTCGCTGGTGGCATAGTCGGGGCGATGGATGATGCAGCCATGGTTACCGGATTTGTAGCGGGCACCGGGTTGAGCAGCGCCCGGGCGGACGCCCCGGGTACATCGGGTGCACCTGTATCCCCGATTATAGAGAAGCCGTAGAGGTTCATCTGGTCGGCGACCACGATCCTTCTCCCATCGCCGCTGACCGCAATGGAACCCGGCTGGATAATGGCATCGGTTTTCTTTTCGGTGATAAGCTTGCCGCTCCGGTCAAGGACATACACGGTACGGTCGATACCTCCTGCAGCGATCACCGATGCATCGTCAGAAACGCCGACCGCATTGACCCATTCTCCTGCTTTGTACCGCCAGTGCACGGTGCCGTACCGGTCGATGGCCACGATCTCCCTGTCCTGTCCGGCAATGACAATAACGGAGCAGTCGGACGAGCAGTGCATGTCAATGATGGGGTCGGTTGTTATCTCCTTACGCCAGTTGAGCGTGCCGTCGCGGTTATAGGATGCGACCTGGTTATAGCCGGCCGTAATGACCGTGAAACCGTCACGGGAAATTGCAATGAACTCATCCCGGCTCCCGGTCCGGTCATCGTACCAGATCAGTTCCAGATTATGGTTGTAGAACCGCAATCCGTTGTCGGTCGCGACCACCACGAGGTCTCCGGCAGGGGCATAAGCCATTGTATTTGCCGTCTGGTTATTCAGCCGCGCAATGAGTTCACCATCCTTCCCCCACGAGTTATAGTTTCCCTTGTCATCAGCCGAGATGACAAACGACCCGTCCGGCGAGATCGCAACGGCTTTGACATACCCGTCCATGGTCCTTGACCAGTATTCGGCACCCGTATTGTCCACAACAGAGATCCTGTTCTCCACCCCCAAGACCACCCGTTTCCCGTCATTGCTCAAGGCAGCCACCCGGGCGAACCTGCCTCCCCAGTGGATCTCCCCGTCCCATGAGCGGATGAACATCGCGTTGCCACCGGCATAGACAAGCGACGCATCCGGATTTATCATGACGCCAAGATACGGTCCCTCCTCGGGTGCCCGTTCCTTCCAGTCAGTTCCGAGGGTTGCCGCCCCTGCCGCCCCGGCAAGGCAGCCTGCGAGTATACCGCTGATCACCAGCAGCCGGAACCATAACCCTCTGTTCATGGTAATATCTGCAACCGGTTACCTTACGCGGGTATAAGGGGTTTGTGGATGAAAACCCCGTTGCGGGCAGATCGAAAAAATACAGGGGGATTGTGCGGACAATAAACAAACATGCTCTGGAGAAATCATTTGATAGTAATTATGACGCTCTTTTATGCTCTGCTCCTGCCGCCATGGCATCCCCCGGTTTCGATTGTGCCGTATTACCTGTGCGCTGTCGCGGGGAAATTTCCCGTCCAGGTAATGCCGGGGCATCGCAATGCGCCATGAGCCCCGCATGGGTGCAGGGTTGGCGCAAGGGGGGAGATCCTCACGTAAAAAGAGGGTTTCTCCAGTACAAAAAAACACGGTCCGGACCAGGCCGTCCTGTTCCCATTTCCCCGGGCAGGAGTTAGTGCCGATGGCAGCGGCTCATGAGGATGGTTTTAACCGGGGAAAAGTCCCGGGAACCGGGGGGTAAATATCGTCTGCATAAAAATATGAGGGGTATTCTTACGATAATTTCTTCAGGGTCATGATCACACCCATCGCAAAGAGGGCGAGGACAGGTTCAAACCCCGGTGTCTTTTTCGATGCCGGCCGGGAAGTCGTGGGTGCTGCAGCTCCGCCAACCGGTGACAGCGCTGTGGTATACGTCTGCGTCTGGCCGGTGGTTATCGTGACCAGTACCGTGACCCCGGTGTACCCGTTCATCTCCAGACGGAGCGCGTGGGAGCCCGGTGCAAGACCGGGGATGGTGGCCGGGCTGATGCCCCGCTGGACATTGTCGATGAAAATGGTTGCTCCCGAAGGCGTCGTGGTGACCGAGAGCGACCCGGGTATCGCCGTGGCCGCAGGGAGAACTGTTACTGACGCCGCTGATGGGGCCGTAGTGGTTACCTGGGTGATCTGGGTACCCGATCCACCGAGCTGGATACCGCTGCCCATATAATCGCCCGTCGAAGCAGCCAGAACCGGTCCCGCGGTGAGACAGAGCAGGAAGACCAGGAAAAGAATCCGATAGTTCATACTGAGATGTACTATCTCTTCCATTTTAATTTTTCATTCCTCTTTGCGGATGATTCCCTGCTATCCCGCAGTACCGGTGCATGGCGCCGGCTCAAGGAAAAAAAATCAGGGATTGGTTTTCCGGAGGAGGAGCAGTGCGACCACCGCACACGCGGCGGCAGCGGCTTCAAATCCCGGGGACCGGGTCTTTGTCGCTGCTGCGCCGGATGCCGTAGTGGCCGGTACGGTTGTGCCTCCCGCGGGCAGTTGTGTCAGGCCCGTGGAGAACTCGCTTGTGGTGCCGGCCGTGATTGTGACCGGCGTGGAAAGGTCCTGGTACCCGTCCAGTTTCAGGAGCACCGTATGGCTCCCTGCAGGAAGGCCGGGAATGGTGGCCGGGCTGACGCCGCGCTGGACACCGTCAATGAAGACCGATGCACCGGCCGGTGTCGTTGTGACGGACAGGGACCCGCTTCCTGCCGGTACCACCGTGCTGCTGCTCGTTGCCACGCTGGTGAGGACAGTAACCGGAGCGGTCGTGGTGGTGGAGGTTGGTGCAGATGTGGCCGCTGCCGTTGTTGTCGTTGTTACCGCGGTGGTTGCCGTTGATGTTACCGTTGTAGTCGGCACGGTCGTTGTCGCGGTAGTTATGGCGGTCAGCGTTGCATCTACGTAAGTGACCTTCTGCGAGCAGATGTTAACGGTACCGACATAATTCTTGTATCCGGTGTGTGCGATGGTGATCGAGTGCGAACCGGTATCCAGTTGGCCGGAGACCGGTGATATGGCGGCCATCGGGGTACAGAGTGGGGGATTCGGCCAGGGTAAGGCTATACAGTGTTCTATCATCCAGAGAGAACCGTCGATACTGATGGATGTACCATCAGGAGTACTTGCTACATCAAGCTCACCCATGGTATCCGGTATCCCGGCGGAAGCGAAATTGTCCGAACAATAGGATACTCCTGATGTTGCATAAATTGGCGAGTAGATACCGGGGTTCACGATTGAAGATACAGAAGATGTAGCCGCTTTTGCAGACACGGTGCCGGTGAGGAGCAGGCAGACAAGGAATATTACAATAAAGATTTTCATAGGATTCAATTCAATGGGAGCGATATTATCCTTTTCGAAAAAGGATCGGGCCTGGCTCCGCCTGCACCGGAAGACCGGGCTTCGGTACGTATCCTGCGACTGATGGTCTGTTATGGATTCTTTAAAAAATTATGAGATGAAACGGGGGTGAGAGACGACCGGACCCGTGCTTACGATACTTTCCTCATTCCAAGAACGGTACCCA
>PMKW01000060.1 GCA_003157895.1 Methanoregula sp.
TTCTGGTAAACAACAACAACATCTATGGGGTAAGTCTGGCGTTCTGCATCACTCGAAACGGAGACTTTATACCTGCAGTCTACCGTACTTCCCGAGGGGAAATCACCAATATAGACACTGCTGTCTGTGGGTATGACGGGACTGTTGCCGTTCCTGAGGATCTTTACCACTGCTTTGGATCCATCCTCAAAGCCGGTATTTTTGATTTTCATATCGATGTATCCCTCGGTACCAACGTTCAGGTGTTCCGGCACTGCAGAAATTACATCAATTGATATATCCGGTTTGATCTTTATCGGAATAAAGAGGGTCTCATTTTTTGTTTTATAGTAATACTGTATAGTATCCACGCCATATTGGTCTGCCTGGTAAAGGTAGGTATAGTTTAACGACAGGGGAATCTGATAAGTACCGGAGGGAGCATCGGATTGGATCTTTGTAGAGAAAATCGCATTGGCACTGCTGGCACCCTTTAAGTCTCCCAGCATCTGGGGATCGGATTTAATAACAATCGGGGCATCCCCGGCATTAAGGCCTACTGTCAGGAATTTTGCCGTATTCGGCTGATCATCCGTGTTAACAATGCCCGACTGAACAAATTTAAATTCATTCAGTCCGGTATTTTCAACGACTATGGTGAGTTTCACATCATCTCCGGGACTGAATTCATTGGTTCCGGAAATATAGGCTGAAAGTTCCGGACTCCCCGCCATATATTTTTCTCCTGCCATTACCGGGGCAGTTACGCAAATACATAATATACATAAAATGTACATCAGATTTTTTATGGCAGCCATCTGTCTTATCTCCCTCATTGATTCGTATACTTAATTAGTGGTAGTATGTTTATAAATCGCTGTTCTGTATATTGCGATTACCGATATGACAGATGGGAAGCAAGCACAGGACGCGCTTGAAAACCCGTTGATTTTTACAGCACATGACAGATACCTTCATCAATCCAATGTTTTACCTGGATATTCAGAGGCATTATTCTGGCTGTAACACAGCCTTTGTAAACCTGACCAGAAAAAAACCTTGAGGACATTGCTGGAAAAACAAATGATGAAATTAGCGGCTCTTGGGAAACCGACCTTTTCGACAAATATTCCTTTCGAATATCCCGGTATTAAAACATATACCGGGTTGTTTTATCACCCTGAAGGATATCTATCAAAATTACCTCCCAGAAATCAACAATGACTACTATCGATGGAACTGCGGCGGGAATCGTAGGGATTATCCACTTATCTGAAGATTTTTAAAAAATGAACCTTACTGAAATGCTTTATAATGATAAATGACGGTACTCTGATAGATGAAAGAAAAATACCTTTATCTGATATATACCGTGGCCATCATTTTCCTCATTTTCACTGCCGGTTGCATCACGCCGCCTCAGGAAACTGCCACTAGTGTTTCGGGTAAAACAAGCACAACAAGCGCAGAAGTGACAACGGCACAATACACCTATGTTACTGAAGTAACCCTATCTGATGATGCGCAATCCACCATAGAACCATCCGGATATACCACGTTTCTTCCCACAACACAGATTCCTACAGACATGACCTGCCGGATTAACTCTGTAAATTTATTAGGCTATAATGGTACAGCATTTATTTTTGATCTGAAAAATCCGCCAATGTTTATCAATTATACAGTAGTTCCGAGGAATATCTCCAAAACTGATGTATATACAGAAAGATCCGGTACATATGTTCCTACTACTACCGTAGGGGAAGGGTATATCCCCAGTTCGGGGAAGGGTAGTATGACAACCGTAACCTACTCGGACTATAGTCCAACTTCATGGTTTGAGATAACCGTCCGTGACAACGCAACCAAGGAGATCATTCTTCAGGACGGTTTTGGAGAAACCAAAGGGTACTCTACCTATCTGTCCCGGACCCTGAAAATATTGAAAACCGGAGATGTCCTCGTGGAGTTCCGGGGTAATAACATAGACAAAGCGTCAGCTTCCGTCTGGGTAAAACCTCTGGGAAATTTTGATGAATCGCGGTTCTCAGAATTTACCGATTGCATGTACTGGGAGGGCCATCGGGATACGGTCGCAATACCGGTAACAACTCTGTGGCAGGAAACACAGGGTACTGAGATACCACAAAACCAGTCCAACTACAAATGGAGTTCGTGAGCCACTAGGAAAAAAAATTTTAATAAAATAAAAACAAAACGCCCCGGCCGGGACTTGAACCCGGGTCAAAAGCTCCGCAGGCTTCTAGGATGTCCACTACCCCACCGGGACGCGTTTACTGCCTGCCTTACTTAAGTCACTGTTATCGCTTAAATAACTCACTCTTTAGGTTAACCCCGATGAATCTGATACTGATTTCTTTACCACTTTAATATATAAAAAATTTTTACGGTTTTTTCTCACGGCATCCGGGAACCCGGTTAAGAAATACACCTTGTCCGCATCATAGTATTACCGGCATCACTTTAAAGCACAGGAACCCAAAAAAAAGGTTTTACTTATTAATTTTTTTCGATAATATCTCTGATCAAACCGTATTAATGGGTCTTATACCATCTGCGCCACGATGAGCGCAACAAAACCGCACGTAGCAACCGCAAGTATCCCCATGACAGCATAGTCCCGCGTTGCAAGGACACGTTCGCGCACAAGCGTCTTCTTCCCGGTCCGGTACCCCCGCATATCGATCGTGAGCCCGAGCACATTGGAACGGAGCAGTGCATTGGAGACGAGGGGGATTGCGATGGGAGCAACACTCCGGATCTTGCCAACAAAACCGGTGCCGGGATTAAAGCCCCTGGCCAGCTGGGCCTCGTGGATACGCTGCCCCTCGATCTGGAGCGTGGGGATAAACCGGAGCGCGATGATGAACATCAGGATGTAATCGATAGGAAGCCCGACCTTTTCCATAGCATTAACAAGATCCCGTGGCTGTGTCGAGATCAGGAAGAGCTGGAACGCAAAGATAAGGATCATGAACCGGAGCGTGAGGACGATCCCGATCGTAACCCCCCCGGCAGTAATGGGAATGAGACCCCCGATGAGCGGTACTCCCCGAGGGATGACGTATCCAATAATATCGCCATTCGGCATCGTGATGATCGTAACGAGGATGAAGATGACACTCATGACAATGATCAGTTTGAGCTGCTGGAGCGACTCGGCAAGAAGTCTGCTGTATGCCGCAACCGCGAGCATGGCAAGAACCATGAGGGTGAGAAAGACCATATCGGTCGCGATGATACACATAACGCTCACAACGATAATGGATGCGATCTTGGTGTACGGGTGGAGCCGGTGCAGGAATGTATCCTTGTGCACGTACTGGAGGATCTCGGCCATTCTCATGCATCTCCTGTATCGGAAACGATCTTCCCGCTCTCCATCCTGATAATGCGGTCCGCGCAGTGCTCTGCGATATCCCGGTTGTGGGTGATGATAATGATGGTATGTCCTTTCTTCTGGAGTTTCTTGAGGATATCAATGACAAGGAGTGCCTCGTACCCATCAAGCCCCGTTGTCGGTTCATCCAGCACGATCACGCTGGGCTGCATGGCGACAATGCAGGCAATCCCCAGCCGCTGCCGCTCCCCCCGTGAGAGCCAGCGCGGGTACAGGCCTGCCGATTCGGTCAGCCCGGCATCGCGGAGCGCAGCATCGATGATCACATCGCCATGTTCAATGCCAAGGTTCTTCACCCCATAGGCAATCTCTTCCCGGACCGAATCGGCAAAGAACATATGGTCCGGGTTCTGAAAGACAAGGCCGACGTCACCGGCGAGTGCGGCAATACTGCATTCCTTCGTGTTCTTCCCGTTTACGATAACGTTGCCGCTTGTCGGCGAGAGGAGCCGGTTGAAGTGCTTGACAAGGGTCGTTTTTCCCGAACCGTTCTCACCCCCGATTGCAACGAATTCTCCTTTTCTGATGGTGAGACTGATGCCGGACAGTGCCTGGACATCCCCATACCGATACGTCAGGTTCTGCACGGAAATGACCGGTTCACTGGTAACAGCAGCCTTGGCATTTTTTTTAATCATTGAGAAATCGGGCAGCACCATGCCCCGGATACGGTCGTCTGTTAAAACGGTATCAGGAATCCCTCCTGATGTAATCCGGCCGTTTTCCATGACAATAAGGGTATCAACCATCTCCCGGAACTGACCGAACTTATGTTCAATAAGGAGGATAGTTTTTCCCTGACTTTTGAGTTCCTTCAGGATATCGGCGATACGTTTTGTTGCATGTTCGTCAAGCTCTGAGGTTGGCTCGTCAAGGATCAGGATATCGTTCCCGAGCGCAAGCGTTGCGGCAAGGGCAACGCGCTGCTTCTGGCCCCCAGAAAGGTTGTGCGGCGACCGGTCCCTGAGTTCCTCGATGTAGGTCGTCTTCATTATCCCGGCCAGCCGCTCCTCAATAACTGCAGCAGAAAGCCCGCGGTGTTCGAGTGCGGAAAGGATCTCCTCCTCAACCGTGGTGAAGATCATCTGCGCTTCGGGATCGTCAAAGACAACACCAACATTCTGCCCAAGATCCGAGAGGCTGCTGTAATCAGTGACATTCTTCCCGTCAATTATGACAGAACCTTCCTTCTTCCCGCCATACTCGTGGTGCAGGATCCCGGAGGCCGCAAGGCACAGCGAGGTCTTACCGGCCCCCGAGGGGCCGGTAACCATCATACACCGGCCTTTTTCAAGAGAAAGGGTGATCTGGTGCAGAGCCGGTTGCACCGTGTTGGGATACGTGTAACTGACATTTTTTAATTCGATCATTCCTGTCCTCTAAGAAGCACCCTGCTGGAGGGTTTGTAGAGGAACTGGACTACGATTGCATTAAAAACTGCTGTTACGACAACGATAGGGACAAAGACCGCAACGAAGGCCATCATATCACCATTGTACTTAGTGAGGACAGTCGCACCTACGAAGAAGATCGCGACTGCAGCAAACGAAAATCCGCTTGCAAGAGTGCTTAAAAATGTGACTAATGCTGCTCCGACCGCTGAACCCTTTTCCACGGTCTTATAGGTCAGATATCCACAAAGAGCACTCAGGATAATTCCAATAATAATCTTGATCTCCAAATAACCCGCCATAACCGGGAGATATTGCGGCAGGGTGATGATCGAAAGATAACCGATAACATAGAGTATCATACAAAAAATAATTATTCCCGAGAGTTGTGGCTTGAACTGCATTATGCCGGATTTCATTGAACTGAATTTGACTGCTATTGCATAAAGCACAAAACAGACAAGGGCACCGATCGGTTCGCTGATCAGGTTTGCTGGCGGAAACATCGAACTGGATATCATCATCGAGAGTGCCCCGGCAACAAGACCGATCCCGAGCGCTTCGAGAATCTTTGGCCGGATGAGGATAATCGCTAAGCAGTAGAACGCAATGATCATGTTCGGCGTGAGCGGCGTATGGAGCATTGTTAGGAAAAACCGGAGGATCGCACCGATAGCAAGCAGGATTCCGACTATGGCAATATCTTTTGACTTCATGGTAAATCACATCATCGTAACTGAGTAATCATTCAAAGGCAAGCAGTCACACAAGACAGTAAATTGGCTAACTTATACCTTGATGTATAACTTTATACATTTATGTATTAAAATGTAACTTGATTCCCCCACTTTACCAAAAAAATCAATCCGCTTCTTCATCCAAGGAAAATTATGATAACATTCATTATCTGAACCGGCGCTCTCTCGTACAAGGAGGAGGCATAATGCTGTTTTCACCGGGGAGCAACGAGATCTATACAGAAGCACTGGCGCTGCACGAAAAAAACAAGGGGAAACTCGGGATCAGGTCAAAAGTTCCCTTAAAAACCAAGCACGATCTCTCCCTTGCATACACACCCGGTGTCGCTGAAGTCTGCCGGGAAATTGCCAAAGACAAAACCCTTGCCTACCGGTATACCATGAAGGCCAACACGATCGCGATCGTGACCGATGGATCGGCCGTTCTTGGACTGGGGAACATCGGGGGGAACGCCGCAATCCCGGTGATGGAAGGGAAAGCCATCCTGTTCAAGGAATTCGCCGGTATTAACGCATTTCCTCTCTGCTTTGAGAGCTACCAGACAGATTTCACCGACCAGATCCGGAACATTGCACCGGTCTTCGGAGGGATCAATCTCGAGGACATTGCCGCTCCCAAGTGTTTTGAAGTTGAAGATGCGCTCCAGGATATCGGCATCCCGGTGATGCACGATGACCAGCACGGAACCGCCGTTGTCGTTCTCGCTGCACTCATCAATGCCTGCAGGGTCACCGGCAGAAAATTCGAGGACTTAAACATCGTCATCTGCGGGGCCGGTGCGGCAGGCTATGCGATCACACGCCTGCTGAAATGTATCGGGTATAACCCGGATGTCTGCACAACCGTCAATGAGATAATTGTCTGCGATACCAGAGGCACCATATTCCGCGGACGGGAAGGACTCTACCAGAACAAATACAAGTTCATCATTGCCGAAGAGACCAACCGCCCGGCACTTGCAGGATCCCTTGCCGATGCAATGACCGGTGCAGATGTGTTTATTGGTGTCTCCTCCCCCGGGGTAGTGAACGAGGAAATGATCCGGTTGATGAACAAAGACCCCATTGTCTTTGCGATGGCAAACCCGGTCCCGGAGATCTGGCCGGATGCGGCAAAGCGGGCAGGAGCGGCGGTTGTCGGGACCGGCCGAAGTGATTTCCCCAACCAGATCAATAACGTGCTCGTGTTCCCGGGGATATTCCGCGGAGCGCTCGATGCCCGTGCGGCAAAGATAACCGACGAAATGAAAATTGCCGCAGCGCACGCAATAGCAGATTATGTACCCCGTCCGCAGCGTGAACGTATCCTTCCCAATATCCTTGACAGGGAAGTTACAAAAGCCGTGGCAAAAGCTGTTACTGATGCAGCCAGGAAGTGCGGATGCAGCCGGCACTTCTGAATGGGAAAGAGACCTGATATCTGCACGTGGAACCATCATAGGAGGTTCATTGGCGATCTCCACAATCCGTTAACGGATCGGCTCACCCTACCCGGTAATCTCGTAATCGATTGCCGTTGAGTTCTTTGCACATTCCCTGCCATGGACAAGGACTTCATCCACCATCTTTTTCAAGAGCGCCGGGTATACTGCCCCCACCATTTCCTGCACCGGTTTGCCGCCACAGAAAAACTTGAACGTGGGCGTGCTCCGGACACCCAACCGCTCAGCAGTCCAAGGGCTGGTCATGATATTGAGCCGCGCAAACTGAAGGGCCCCCCTTATATTCCCCGGCATAATTCCGGAAATATGGTTCCATCTGGTGACAGAATACACGGGAAGGAGAATAGAACATAACCGCAACCGGCCTCATGCTCTTTTCCACGTCCTTCTCCCAGTTCAGGTCCGTTAACTCGATAAGGAGTTCCTGTATGGTCTGCGGATCCGTGACCACCGGCTCCGGTCTCTCTGATCCTGGCTGTTGTACCGGATTCCTGTCATTGTCTGCCATTGTGTGCCCTCTGGGTAGTGGTTAGAGAATACGAGTGATATAATTTATTGCTATGATAAGGGTAGCGGCAGTGCCGGCTGTCACCGCATTTCCTGCCGGTAATCCGGATGAGACCCGTTTTTCCGGGAACAGGAACGCACCACCGGTCTCCACGCATATTGGTTGTCTGACTGCCGTGCAGCTCACTTTCACCCCACGCAATCCGGGCCTTTTTCCCCCACGGTACGGCAGGGATCTGGTACTATGCTGATCATGCTGCGCAAAGGCATCACCCTCCGGCAGGGTACATTCACTGCAGTTATTGCCCCGGAGCCGGTCATCCTTTCCGCACTCAATGACAACCCCGATCTCGGGCGGTTCCTGTCTCTTTTTCTCTGCGGCAACTACTCCCGCATCCTCTCCCGGATCAACCGGACATCATCAAATTTCGAGATCCGCAGACCATTCACTGCTGATCAGCTCCTCACCGCTTTAAAAGAGGCCGGTCATACGATTATTTTTATCGAGCATGACCCCACGCTTTTTGACGGAGCAGACCGGCTACTGATCCCTGTTGCTGCCGCATTACGGGATGCCGGGCACGAAGCACTGGTGATCCTGTACGCGCCGGTCATGGACCGATCCTTTGCCGCACTGGCCTGCCAGGCCGACCGGCTGATCGAGATTGTGCATACCGGGGAACCGGCATACAACGGGCAGTACCAGGACAACAGATCGCACCCGCAGGGCAGATCACTGGTCCCGGCACAAAAAACCCTGGAGGTGTTCTGATGGGAAGGAGTTTTAAGAGCGTCCGTCAGCATGCAAAGGAGATCGCCGACCGGTGGGCTCGTGTGTCATGTTCTGTCCCGCAGATACGACAGCCGGGTATGCAGATCGCCGAGATAGGAAAGAAGCATTCAAGCAAGGCGTTTTTCGGGTGTGATGACCCGCTGGAATCGGTGATCTTCCCGACACTCCTGGAGATACGAAAACTGCAGGGTGGAGATATGACCTGTGTGGATCCTTGACTCTGCCTGGCATAACGGGGTGGATCTCTGGTACCGAAATGGCAGTACGAAGTGCTGGCACCATGAGTACGACCCGCCGTTCTACCTGTACCTGCCCGACCCCTCTGCGTATCATGAGATGATCGATGAACTTAAGGAACGCTACTGTGCTGAAACCTGCACGTTCAGGACCCTTTTTGGGGATCTCGACGGGTTCAGCGTACATGCTGACCGGGCAGTTGCTGAACTGATTGAGCTCCAGACAAAGGGGGATGCACAACTCTTTAACGTAGACGTGAGGCGGGACCAGCGGTTCATGGCCGAGCAGGATATCTTTCCCTGCGGGAATGCCGATGAGTCCCGGTACAGCCCGGACTTTCAGTATGATCTCCGGCAGGTGGAGATCCGGATCCATGACCCCCCGGCCCGCTCGTCCCTCTGTACGGATGTCGAACTTGTCCAGGAACGCACCGAACTCCTGCAGGGAACGGGCCATACGGTGGTAACGGATCTCTTCTCGCTCCTGGAAGCTATCGATCCCGACGTGATTCTGATGTCGCAAGCCGACATGTGGATGCCGAAGTTCCGGGTTTATGCCCGGGGTAAGGGGCTTGTCATGCCGTTTTCCCGGAACGGGAACTACCGGCAGATGGACTCCCGCTCGTACTGGAGTTACGGCCGGGTGGAGCACAAGGATGCGGCACTTATCCCGGACGGGCGGGTGCTCATCGACACCGACCAGTCATTCGTGTACCGCGAAGGGGGACTCGATGGTGTATTCATGGCAGCCCGGCTTTCCGGACTTTCACCCAATCTTGCTTCCCGGTTCACGCCGGGAACGCTCATCAGCAGTTACGAAGTGTATGAAGCAGTCAGGCGCGGTATCGTGGTGCCGTTTCGGAAAGCCGATGTAGAAGCGGTCCGGAAATTTGCCAGTCTCCAGGCCGCGGACCGCGGTGGGATGATGTTCCAGCCGGCGGCCGGAGTGTACGGGAATGTCGACGAGATCGATTTTGCCTCCATGTATCCGTCCATCATCGTGAAGTTCAACCTCTCTCCGGAGATCCCCGGTCCCCCTGATCGCAAAGGGTTTCTGGCATCAGTACTTGAGCCGGTGGTTGCCCTGCGCAGGGAGACAAAAAGGGGAAAAAAAGCAAATTCACGGTATGCCGGTATCGATTCCCTGCTGAAGTGGATGCTCGTCACCTGTTTTGGGTATACGGGATACAAGAATGCAAAATTCGGGAGGATTGAGGTCCACGAGGCTATAACCCGCCGGTCGCGTGAGATTCTGGTACAGACAAAAGATATTGCCGAATCAAGGGGATTTTGTGTGCTGCACGGAATTGTTGACTGCCTGTGGGTGCAGGGGACTGGCGTAGATGATCTGTGCGCTGAGGTGAACCGGAAGATCGGACTTTCTGCCGAGAACGAGCATTTTGACTGGATTGTCTTTTTGCCCCTCAGTGACGGGTTCGGGGCATACAACCGGTATTACGGGAGGCTGCCCGACGGCAGCGTGAAAGTACGCGGGATTGCCGCGCGCCGGCACGACACCCCCGGGTATATCCGCATCATGCAGCAGGAGATGTTATCGATCATGGCAACCGCCCGCACACCTGCCGGACTGGGGCAGGTCCGTGACCCGGTTTACCGGATCTATTGCAATGCAATCCGGAATCTCCCGTGCACCGCTCCAGCGGCGCTGGCGATCAGCCGCAGGATCAGCCGTACTACGTATTCCCATCGCTGTATCGAGGGTGCGGCTGTTCAGGCATATCGTGATGCCGGACTGGAGATTGCGCCGGGCATGAAGATCAGTTACGTTGTGCGTGATGCACGTACGTACCGGGTGGATCCTGAATGGGCAGCGGAACGGTTCGATCTCGCGTACTACCGGGGGCTTCTTGACAAGGCATGGAACGAGATCTCGTACGCGTTCCGGTGGGACGGGCATGACTCCTGCGGAGAGTGGAAGGCACAAAAAGAACTCATATTCCCGGGGTTTTCCCATCAAGGAACAGAATGTGTGCAGGACTTATAACTGGATACGCGGAGATTGAACAGATCATGGCAGATGCGCTGTTACAAAACTGCTACCGTTATAACTATCTGGTATTTATCAGAATACCATGTACTGGACAGTAAAGAAAAATAAAAAAAGGACGGGGCTGAACCATGGAGATGAGAATCGGCGGAAAAAACGTTTCATCGCCGGATGATACGTGGATCGAGGTAAAGAACCCGGCAACCGGTGAACTGATCGACCGGGTACCTGCAGGATCTGCAGCCGATGTGGCAGAAGCAGTAGAAGCTGCTGCTGCTGCGTTAACAGGCTGGAAAAAGAAAGGTATGCGCGAGCGGGGGATGATCCTGTTCCATGCTGCTCTTAAAGTGCGGGAGCAGCACAAGGACCTAGCCCATCTCCTGACAACCGAGCAGGGAAAACCGCTCCGCGAAGCAATTGACGAAGTGCGCGGGTATGCCAATATTCTCGAGTATTATGCCGGTATATCCGCACAACCTGCCGGGGAAACGGTACGGCTGGGGGTTGCGGGCGATGCCCTTGTCGTGCGTGAACCTCTTGGTATCTGCGGCGCTATAATCCCCTGGAATATGCCCGTCCTCATCATGGGCTGGAAGACCGGGCCGGCACTGCTTGCAGGAAATACCCTGGTCCTGAAGCCGGCGTCCGCGACCCCCCTTACCAATCTCCGCCTTGCAGGAATCCTTGACGAAGCCGGTCTTCCGCCGGGGGTCCTGAACGTGGTTACCGGCAGCGGCAGGGATGTCGGCGAGGCTCTCGTAAAAAATCCGGGGGTAAAAAAGATCTCGTTCACCGGCAACTGCGCTACCGGACAGAGAATCCGGGAGCTTGCATCGGCACATGTCAAGGACCTCACGCTGGAACTCGGGGGTTCCGATCCGATGATCGTTATGGACGATGCCGACATTGACAAGGCCGTCGAGGGCGCGCTGCGGGGACGGTTCTATAATGCAGGGCAGGTCTGTACGGCCGTCAAGCGTCTCTATGTCCACGAGAAGATTGCCGGTGAATATGTCCAGAAACTCAAAGCCCGCATCAGTGCCCTGAACGTCGGGAACGGGCTTGGCCCGAAGACGGATATGGGCCCTCTCAACAGCGCAGAGCAGCGGGAACGGATTGTACAGATGGTCGACAGGACCCGGGAACGCGGGGACGGCACCGTCCTGACCGGCGGGGGTATCCTGAGGGGAAAGGCATACGAGTCCGGGCACTTCTACCACCCGACACTGGTAACGGACGTTGCACCAGGCAGTTGCCTTGTCACCGACGAACTGTTCGGGCCGGTATTACCGTTGATGACGGTTCCGGATCTGGATGCAGCAATCGCTCTTGCAAACACGTCACGGTACGGGCTCGGGGCATCGGTCTGGACACAGAACCTCCATACTGCACGAAGGGTGTTTGATGAAGTCCAGGCTGGTATCATCTGGGTGAACCGGCACCTGACCGTGCCCCCGGAAGTACCGTTTGGCGGGATGCGGGAGAGCGGTATCGGCCGGGAGAACGGGTATCATGCTGTTGACCAGTACTCCCGGACCAGGACCCTGTTTCTCGGCTGGTAAAGGATAACCGATTAATCCCTCTTTCGCAGGCATGCCATAACGACAAGTGCGCCGATGGCAATCCAGCAGGGGACCGGCGATCGGGGGGTGGTTGTAACGGTCAGGGGCGGGAGCGTTGTTGTCGGGACAACTGTTGTGTCCGGCACCGTTACCGTTGTAGTTGTTGGCGGGAGGCCCATTCTTTCTATTATATTGAAGGAAGTTGAAATGGTCACATCCTGGGTAATACCGGAAACCTTTACGATATATTCATCCGGCTTGAATGCTGTTGTATCCATATCGTAAGACCAGTGATTGTATCCGCCACTGCCTTGGACCACTTTAACGGCCTGTGAGATGCCGGAGAATTCTCCGCTCTGTGCTTTCGTTGTAGGCCCGAACGAGGAAGAGGTGACATCGATCATGAGGTCGTCACCGGCTGCAAGGTTGGTGGAACCGGAGATGGTGAACTTGTCCCCGACAGAGTGATCCCCGATGGGATTGATGAGTACGGTTGGCGGAGAGATGTAAAACGAGTAGGTGGCAAAGGTGTCATCGATATTCTGGCTCTCTATGGCATTCACCAGCGCCTGGGCACTGTCCGGCCCCTGGAGACTTCCCGAGCCGGAGATCGTGAAAATTTCCATACCTCCCTCCCCGAGTTGTTTGTTTATGATCTTTCCGGAAGCACGATCATAGATAATATCGAACTGACCGTTCATCATCGGATGCTGGACAAGAAAGAAGTACTGGCCGGATGCGAGGTTCCGCGTGTCGGCAGGTTTGAGTTCATATTCATATGTGTTGTCATCGTTTACCGGAATGGTGGTAACCTTGAGATAATTATGGCTGATGATCCAGAGCTGAAGTCCGTTCTGCGGCTGGCCGGTTGCAATGCCATGGATAAAAACGGAGTCCCCGTTGGCTATTGTAACGGTATTCGATGAGGCAGATCCTGATGCTTCAAGATTGACGGCACTTGCGGGTATAGCGATGAATGCAGTGCCAATGAAGAGTAAACATATACAACTGGCGATCCAGCGTAACGAATTTTTGGTCATGATATACTTCCCGTAGTATATGTTCCCGGGTACAGCAAGAAAAACTTGTTTATGATACCATATACTCTCGTTATCTGCTGCAGGGGCATATTGTCCGGGCAACACGATTTTATGAGCTGCAGGACCGGAGATCTGTTTCCAGCCCGGCTGATAATCCACGGATCCTCTCGTATGTCTTTGCATAGTTCCCTCCTGCAATAACTTCCTTTGGAATTGAGATCTTTTTACAAAAGTATGCGGGCGTGCCAGCCAGGGGATATCATTTCCGGAAAAATATGAGTGGGGATAGACTATCTTCGGAAAATTTTTAGGGGGTAATTAACACCTCCCTCTCGTTCAGCACTATGGATGCACCTGTAATCCAACAGTACAGACCCGGTAACCTTGACAGCACCTGATGAAAACCGTCTTTAAAAATTATACCTGACAGATCCCGGGTAAAAGGATGAGTGGGAGGAGTAAGCCTCCTTCTGTTCTAGCGGCATTCAGCTCGGCGCCAAACCCGGACGGAGACCGGGCGTCCAAATGTCCTGTTCTGGCTTGCACCCGCAGGGATTCGCCGTTTCACCGTATCCTGTCTGTTGACGCTCAGCGGGTTACTCGCATGGAGACCATGCTTCTCGCCATATAGGCTCGACCGCATCATGACTGAAAACAGGCCGTGTCGTTTCTGTTCCATTGCCGTGACTCTCGCCACCCGTACTTGCGTACGGCTGCGTGCCCGGGGGGTGGGGGGACTTTCCTCAGCGACTGTTACGTCACCGTCGGCCGCTCTCTCCCTCTCGTATAGTACAAGGACATGAGAGAAGATAAGCGCAGCGCCAAGGGAACATCTGCCTATGGCAAAACCGCAGGGTCGATAGATTGTTAAAGATGAGCACGCTAAAACAGACACAAGCAAGGGGAATAGTGCAATGCAGTTGCTCACGGACAATGAGGGTGCCATGGCGGTTCGCTCTGCACGTGCCGCCATCGAATACGCAGTAGCAAAACGACCGGGAACTTCCTTTAACCTGCCACAGGTCTTTAGCGAAAAACGCGGGGTCTTTGTCACCC
>PMKW01000123.1:0-4265 GCA_003157895.1 Methanoregula sp.
TTTTTTACTTCTCAAACTGCTTCACGGCTTCCGGCAGGCAGGTCACCACGCCCCGAATCCCGGAAACGGTAAGGGTCATCAGGATGGCGTCAACCACTTCTTCCCTGGTTGCCCCGGCTTCCTTTGCCATCGGTATGTGGGCCCTGACAGCCATCTCATCGCCCACCGACGCTTTCATGGCGATATAGATGAGCTGTCTGGTCTTCGCGTCAATTCCCTTCGATGCTATGAGCGACTGTATCAGGCCGTTGAATGCCGCTGCTACATCCGGCGCTTCTCTCTGGAATACTTCCATGGGGTTCTGCTGCATATATTTCACAAAAAAGGATGGTACGGGAACCCTTTTTTAACCTGCGGCCTGATTCGTGAAAATAATAAGGGTGATGGGCCTGTCGGATCCGACCAGGAAAACCCGGGTATCAGGAACGGGGTTTTCCGGATCCGTGCGGGTGCTCGCCAGGAACCCACCGGTCACCGTCTTTCCGAAGCTCTTTTTTCCAGATGGGGACACCTTTTTTTATCTCTTCGATGATATACCGCGAACCGGCATAAGCCTGCGGGCGGTGGCCGGCACTGACCACGATGATCAGGATGTTCTCACCAACGGAAAGCCTGCCGATCCGGTGGACGATATCGACATGGAGGAGGGTATGCAGTTTTTTTGCCTCTTCTGCTATTTTCTCAAGCTCCCGGAGGGCAACTTCCTCGTACGCCTCAAGCTCCATCTCCCGGACGTCGTCGTCCCTTACCACACCGTCAAATACCACGACGGCACCGGTCCCGGGTTGTTTGGCTTCCTCGATCAGCCTGCCGATATCAACGTCCTCGTGTTGTATGGCGATCATAGTCTGGCGACCTCCCCTGGTTTATCCCCCGGCTACGGGGGGGAATACGGCTATTTCATCCCCATCCGCTACCATAACCGTTGCTGTTTCTGCAGGTTCAAGGCGTTTCCCGTTCCGCATCACGATGACAAATTCGCGGAAATTCCCGTTCGCGTCAAAGATCGCGTCGTAACCTTCCTTCTTTTCCAGTGCAATGTCCTTTACCAGCGTGGCAAGCATCGTACCGCTCTTTTTCTCAACCAGGATATCGGTACCGAGCAGCTCGCGGAACCGGGCAAAAAACCGTATTTTTACTGTCATTTCTTCTTCCTCGCAGGAGGTTTTACCGGGGAGATCTCACCGCAGACCGGGCATGCCGGGTTCCGCTCAACCGCGATCTCTTCAGCATGTGATTCAAGACCGTCCCAGATAAAGAGACGGTTTGTCAACAACCTGCCGTCATGGAGCAGGTACTTGAGCACTTCTGTTGCCTGGACCATCCCGATAAGGCCGGGGGTCACGCCGACCACAGGAAAAACTTCCTTTGGCGGAGCCGTAGGAAAGATGCAGGTAAGACACGGGGTTAGTCCCGGAATGATCGTGGTCGCCTGGCCATATAAGCCTTGGACGGCCCCATGGAAGAACGGGATCTTCTTCCTTACTGCCGTTTCATTGAGCAGGTAGCGGGTCGGATAGTTGTCCATAGCATCCACAATCCCATCTGCCCTGCCGACAAGCCGGTCGACATCTGTCTCATCGATAGTGGTATCGATAACCTTCACCGTGATATCCGGGTTGATCTCACGCAATTTTTCCTCTGCAGATACCGTCTTCTTCCTGCCAATATCCCGGTCATAATGGAGGATCTGGCGGTTCAGGTTGGTCAGCTCGACAACATCGTTGTCAACAAGAGTGATCGCCCCGATACCTGCAACCGCAAGGTAGAGGGATACCGGGGAGCCGAGACCGCCAGCTCCCGCAACAAAGATGTGCGCCCTTTTCAGCTGCTCCTGCCCTTCTTCACCAAAAAGCAAGATCTGCCGCTTGTACCGTTCGAGTTCGCGTTCTGACAGCATTCATTCACCAGAATTCAGCTGAGCTGCAGCCAAAACGGGCCATCCGCACCGACTCTGAATCCCTGCCATTTTACACTATTGCCATGAACATTCCGGATTCAAAGTTGTTTCGGAATTTTTTCCCGGTCTATGGGGGGATTCCCCTTTCGTGTCCGATATCACTTTCGCTGGAATACGTGTTCACGTTGCTAATGCTGGCAGGTATGCTCATCCCCGCCCTCATCGTGGGAGTGGGGGTTCTTCTCCACCCATGGTTCGAGGCCCTGTTTCTTCCGGTAATCGTTGATCGCCTTGTGGATCCCTTCCTCGGCCAGCACCGAACAGTGCATCTTGATCGGCGGGAGGCCTTCGAGAGCTTCTGCCACTGCCTTGTTCGAAACCTCCCAGGCCTCTTCGAGGGTCTTGCCCCGGACAAGCTCGGTCGCCATGCTACTCGAGGCAATGGCAGCCCCGCAACCGAAGGTCTTGAACTTCGCGTCGGTGACGATATTGTTCTCGATCTTTAAGAAGATCTTCATGATATCCCCGCAGACCGGGTTCCCGACCTCACCTATGCCATCCGCGTTCTCGATCTCGCCCACATTCCGCGGGTTCTTGAAATGATCCATGACTTTGTCACTGTACATTGCAGCCACCTTCCTTCCCGCTTTTCTGGTACAGCGGGGACATCTCACGCAGGCGGGATACGACCTTTGGTAGTACTTCTAAGACGAAATCCACGTCCGCATCCGTGTTGATGTCGCCGAGCGTGAGCCGCAGGGAGCCATGGGAGATCTCAACCGGCAGGCCGGTTGCCAGCAGGACGTGGGACGGTTCGAGCGACCCCGACGTGCAGGCGCTGCCGGTCGAGGCGCAGATCCCCTCGTCGTCCAGCCAGAGGAGCATGGACTCCCCCTCGATGAACTCGAAACTGATGTTGATGTTGCCCGGCAGGCGTTTCTCCGGGTGGCCGTTCAAACGGGAATTTGGGATCTTTGCGAGGATCCCGCTCATCAGCCGGTCCCGCAATGCCCGGATTTTCAGGTTATGTCCCTCAATATCAGCAGTCGCCAGCTCAATGGCTATCCCAAGACCCACGATCCCCGCGATATTTTCGGTCCCGGCCCGGCGCCGGCGCTCCTGCCCGCCGCCGTGGATCAGGTTGTCGATCTTCGTACCTTTGCGGATATAGAGCGCACCGACACCTTTAGGGCCATAGAATTTATGGGCTGATAGGGAGAGGAGGTCGATGTTCTGCGCATTCACATCGATTGGGATATTCCCGACTGCCTGAACGGCATCCGTATGGAATGGGATCTTATGCCTGCGGGCAATCGCCCCCAGCTCCGCGATCGGCTCTATAGTGCCGATCTCGTTGTTGGCATACATGATCGAGATGAGAACAGTTTTGTCGGTGATCGCCTTCTCGAGTTCGGCCGGATCCACGAGCCCGTACTGGTCTACCGGGAGATACGTAACGGTGAAACCCTCTTTCTCAAGGTACTCGCAGGTGTGGAGGACCGCGTGGTGCTCGATCTTCGAGGTGATAATATGGTTGCCCTTCTTCCGGTTGACAAAGGCTACACCCTTAATCGCCCAGTTGTCGGACTCGCTTCCCCCGGAGGTGAAATAAATCTCATCGGGTTCAGCGCCCAGCGCTTTTGCTGCCTGTTCCCGGGCGGTATCGATCACCATCTTCGACTCGCGGGCAATACTGTAGATCGAGGATGGGTTGCCGAAATGTTCCGCGTGGTAAGGCGTCATCGCCTCCACGGCTTCCTTCCGGACGTACGTGGTTGCGGAATGATCCATATAGATGATGCGTTTTGCTCCCATGCTTCTAACATTCCATGTATCCAGATATCTACGCTTGCCGTCAGATTATTCTTTCCCATGCCGGTGTGGCGGCGCCCGGCTCCCGCAAGATATTTGGAGTGACAGGGCTAATCACAATTGTGAATACAATGTATTATGTCAGGACTCATAATAACGTTAAGGTTGTGTTATAATGGAAGCCCCCTGCCAGAAGATTGTCTGGGACGTCCTGCCGGCCATCCGTGCTGCGATAGCAGTCGAGCTGGTCCGGCACGGCGTGTCCCAGGTTGAAGCCTCGCGGATGCTGGAGATCGCCCCCTCAGCGGTTTCGCAGTACCTCTCCGGGAAGCGCGGTTACCGGATCGAGTTCGAGAACGATGTGAAAAAGTCCATCGAGCTCCTTGCCCAGGACCTCAAGGACAAGAAAGAGGTCAACCTTGTCAAGCGCACCTGCGATATCTGCCGGCAGCTGCGCGACGGGGATGAGGGCTGTGCCGTGCCATCGGACTCACGCTGCGGGTCGTGACAGTCCCCGACAATACTCTTGATTTTTTTACCTTCCCATGACTGC
>PMKW01000123.1:4309-10661 GCA_003157895.1 Methanoregula sp.
CTGGATATCATCGCAGTACCTCTTATGGAGCGTGAAGAATTCTGTAAAAATCCTGCTGAACGGTGCTACCACTGCAAGAAGATCTCGGCACTCTCCCTCAAATTACGCGCAGCAGAACTCGGCCTTGCCTGCGTCGCAGACGGGATCAATGTCTCGGATACCGGCGAGCATCGCCCCGGCCTCCGTGCATCCACGGAAGAGGGGATCGTCCACCCGTTCATCGAAGCGGGGATCACCAAGCAGGACATCCGGGATATTGCCCGCGAGCAGGGACTTACGGTCTGGCAGAAGCCCTCCGCGGCCTGCCTCTCGTCCCGCATTCCGTACGGGGAAAGCATCACCCTGAAAAAACTCCGTATGATTGAAGACGCCGAAGCGTTCCTTGCCGGCCTTGGAATCGGCCAGCTCCGGGTGCGGCTGCACGGGAATCTTGCCCGGATAGAAGTACATAAAGAGGATATGGGGAAAATACTGGAGCAGCAGTCCGCAGTGGCCCGGCACTTCAGATCCCTCGGTTTTGCCTATGTCACGTTCGACCTCGAAGGCTACCGCAGCGGCAGTATGGATGAAGTGCTCTGATAAAAGATCCAATAACCGCGCGACGGAGGAAATGCATGTATAAAAAACTCCCCTGTATCCGCGTTGACGGAGAAAAATCCGAAAAAGGTCAGCACGAGGTGATCGAGGAGGCCCCCATGGCCCTCTTCGTCAACGGGCGGCACGCGATGACGGCAATGATGAGCCCGGTGCAGCTCGAGGACTTTGTGACCGGCTACCTCTACACGGAGCAGATCATCAAAAGCGTTGACGAGATCGAGTCCATCAGGATCGAGAAGAACCGGATGAGTGTCATCACTAAGAACCTCTTTAAGGTACTCGGCCCGAAAAAGACCATTCTCTCCGGCTGTGGCGGGAGCACCTCCTTTATCGATACCGAGAAACTCCCGAAGATCACGTCTGCTTATTCAATCAGTACCGCTGATATCTGGACCTCGCAAAAAGCGGTATTGAACTCTGAACTCCATGTGAAGACCGGCGGGATCCATATCGTTGCCCTGCTGGATAAAGCAAAGATCCTCGCGGTCTCCGAGGATATCGGGCGGCACAACGCGCTCGACCGGGTGATCGGGTTCGGGCTCCGGAACAACATCGACCTCTCAAAGACATGGATCATCGTTTCCGGACGTATCTCGTCCGAGATGGTGCGCAAGTGCCTCATCGCAGGCATCCCCATCATCATCTCCCGCGGGGCAACTACAACGCTTGCCGTAGAGATTGCCGAAAAGACCGGTCTCACCGTTGTCGGCTTTGCACGGGGCGGCAAAATGGTTGTCTATACCCATGCCCGCCGGGTGGAAGGAACCGGCCCGGCAGCAGGTGCGTCAGCGCAAAAGTGAGTGCCGGATCTGGCAGATCTGACAGGTCTCCCCGCTGCACGGGTTCCCGCATTCCCGGCAATAACCGACCGGCTCCTCACCGGTCTTTCCCGAAAAACCGGTCTCAAGAATTTTCTTGTTCTCCATGAGCCGAAGCATAGTGCCGGGGTGCCGGTACTCAATCCCTGAAAGCATTGACCGCACCTCCCGTCGCAGGGCATGGATAGCGTAGGGACATTCCGGCAGGTCTTCCCATATACCCTGAACCATAAGATATGTGGCGATCTCCTTCTCCTGCACGTACATGAGCGGTTTGATCCGGGGGATAAAACGGCCGCCGGAGTCCGCACCGGAGTTCCGCACAAGCCTCACGAGGTCGCCCCGGAGCACGTTCATGAGCACCGACTGGGCTTCATCATCGAGATTATGGCCTGTTGCCAGTTTTGTTGCCCCGGCACGTTCCGCTCCTACAACGAGCGCTTTCTTCCGCAGGATCCCGCAGATGCTGCAAGCCTGCGTCTTTCGGCCTTTCAGGATCGTATCGAGGGAATCGCCGAATAGTTCTCCAAAGGAGACGGTGATATGCGTAACCCCGAGTCTCCTGACAAGGTCTTCCGCGGAACGGACGGTCGCTTCGCGATACCCGTCAATGCCCTCATCAACGGTGACTGCCACGAGCCGGATGTCGCTATGGGACTTAAAGAGACGGTGGAGAAGAAAAAGAAGGGCGGTGCTGTCCTTGCCGCCGCTCAGGGCAACGGCCACGCAGTCGCCCGGCACGATCTGCTGCCGGGATGCGACCGTTTCGGAGACCCGGTGTTCGAGGTCGGCAATAAGATGGGTGCCACACAGGAAATGCCCGGCATGCCGCTGGTGGATCACGGCCGGTTCCCCGCAGAGGGAGCAGGCCGGGATCTTCGTACAAAGAGGTTCCGGGCTCACGGTCAGCCCCCGTGGGATATTCGTATGATCCGGATCTCGTCATCCCCGCTGACAAGGGTATCTTCCGGGATCAGCAACCCGTCCCGTACAACCATCACCTCAAGGGGGTTGATGCCCTCTTTCTGCAGGATTGCTTCAACGGTGGCCGGGGCCGGATCGATGACCCGGATGCTCCGGTCCGGCAGGATCAGGTTCATGCGCCTGAGTACTACTTTGCGGGGCGGTTTCTTAATGCTGAGGGTCATCAGACCCGAAAGCAGGAGAAGAACGCATCAGCATTCTTCACCTTGCAGGTTCAGGATATGGGGCATCAGATTAACGGATATCACCAGACCCGAAAGCAGGAGAAGAGACATCGGGCTCTTCACCACAGATGCCACCAACGGGTTGATAAAACAGGGCGATAAACAGCATACAGGAATTCCTGTGCAGAACAATCCCGGTATCACTGAAGAGATCCTCGGCCTGAAGGAGGAACGCAATGCAATTCTCCTCGTGCATAACTACCAGCCGCCCGAAATCCAGGATATCGCCGACTGTACCGGCGACTCGCTCGAGCTCTCGCGTGCCGCGGTCACGATGAAGGGAGACGTCATCGTCTTCTGCGGCGTTGACTTCATGGCAGAGACCGCCGCCATCCTCTCACAACACAAGACCGTGCTCCTCCCCGCGGAGGATGCCTGCTGCCCGATGGCGCAGATGATCACTGCGGCCGAGCTGAAACTCGCAAAAGAGCGGCACCCGGACGCCGCCGTGGTCTGCTATGTCAACACGAGCGCGGAGGTCAAGGCGGAGAGCGACATCTGCTGCACCTCTTCAAACGCAGTGAAGGTGGTCAATTCTGTTCCGCAGGACAAGATTCTCTTCGTCCCCGACCAGAACCTTGGCCGGTACGCCCAGCGGTTCACGAAGAAGGTGATCCTCCCGTGGGAAGGGTTCTGCATCGTGCACGACCGGATAACGCCGGCACAGGTTGAAGCGGCACGGAAGGCTCACCCGGGTGCGGTTGTCTTGGTGCATCCTGAGTGCCGGCCGGCGGTGATCGATTGCGCGGATCATGTTGCAAGTACCTCCGGGATCATCAAAGAGGTGTGCACTTCAGAAAAACAGGAGTTCATCATCGGTACAGAAGTCGGCATCCTTCACCGTCTCAGAAAGGAGTGCCCGGGCAAGCGGTGCTATCCCCTCTCAGAAGGGGCTGTCTGCCGGAACATGAAGAAAACGGACCTGATAAAAGTGCGGGACTCGTTGAAAACACTTCAGCCCCGCATCACGGTGCCGCAGGATATCGCGGACCGGGCCCGCGGCGCGATCGAGCGGATGCTGGCACTCCCATAACAACTGTTTTCCTGTGCCTGTACTTTTGCCTGCCGCACCTATCTCATTGCAGAAGGATCACTTCTTCTCCGGCATGTTCTTTCGCGCCATCAGCCGGGTGTACATCTCCTCTCCGACACATTCCTTTGCATGTTTGCACCACTGGATGCAGGATTCGATGTCATTATAGACGGTAAAGCCGCAGTTGCTGCAATTCACCGAGATATCGGTTGAGAAGAGTTCCACTTCCTCACCGCATTGTGGGCATTTCTTAATCGAGAGCGTAGGCGTCTTCAGGTTCGCGGCGCCCGGGCAATGGTCCAGCAAGGTATTACTCCTCCAGATGTGTCTGCGTACCGGAATGAGAAACCTGTGGTTGTACCAGCCGCTCGTCATCGACCGCAGGGTTATTCACGAGGTCAGAAACGGGTACCATCGCCATCGCTGATGCAGGATACGGTGCAAGGATTGACGGTAGTTCCTGATATGCTGGCGGATCGGAGGAGAGCCAGCGTTCCTCGTTCTTCCGGCTCAGGATCACCGGCATCCGGTTGTGGACCTCCTTTAACAGGGCATTGGGCTTGCAGGTGATAATTGTGTACGTGGCGAGCATCCTCCCATCAGGCTCCTTCCAGAAATCATAGAGCCCGGCAAAAGCGAAGAGCGGGCTTTCCGGTACGGTAAAATAGAACGGTGCCTTTTGTTTTCCCTCCTTTTTCCATTCGTAAAAACCGGATGCCGGCACAAGACAGCGGCCGGTCTTCGTGAGGGAACGAAACAGGGGTTTCTCCGGGAGTGACTCCGCCCGGGCATTGACTGGTCGCAGTGCGGTCCCGATATCCTTTGTCCAGGAGGGGACGAGCCCCCATTGCATCAGGGCGATCCTGTCCGTGTCGTTCCGGACAATGATCGGCATCTCATTTCCCGGGCTGACATTAAACTTAGAGCGGGCACCCATCATCGGGTCGGATACCCGGAAGCGGTTGCCGAGATCGTCGATGCAGATGAGCGAGTACCGGCCGCACATGGATGATCGTTTCGGATCTTTGCCGGGCCCGGTATATCATCCTGCCGCACGCGGAGTGAGGCTGTCCGTGTCAGGAGCGTTCCTTCCGGACGCTGACGGCAGGACAGGTATACCCGTTTTTTATCTGCCCGGAGATCCTGATGGCTCTACCCCGGCCGGGTAACGACCGTGCCGGTCATTATCGAACCCATACACGTAATACGCGCCGGCGCAAACGTACCCGCAGGAAATGGCAAAAGAACCTGTTCCGGTCCCATCATCACCTCAGGTATACCTGCCCGGTCCGGAAGAAGAGAAGCGGCTTGCCGGTTTTTTTGCTGCGAGAACGCTCCCCCCGGTACTCGAACAGGGGATCGGACAGTATATAACAAAAAAAGTCGGGAAGGACTGGCACGACCCGGTCATCCTCGAACGGCTCCGCAGGGCTATCGTTGCCCAGAAGGACGATTACTGGAAGCCGGTGCAGAAGCGGTCCCTGCAGTATACGAAGGCATACAGCGTGCTCGGGTACCTTGCCTACCATTTTCCGGTATACTTCATACAGACAGAGTACCTGCTCGCCATGCTTGCCCGGGAAGGCCTGCTGAAGAAGAGCATGATCGTCCTCGATATCGGCACCGGCCCGGGCGTAGTCCCGCTCGCAATCGCGGACTTCTGGTCCCGGCTCGATGGCGCAAAGGCCGATGTGTATTCGGTTGAACAGTCGGAGGAACACATCGAGGCGTTCCTGTACCTACGGGACAGTTTCGTGCCAAAGGGGGGGAAGGTCTCCATCAAGCCCCCAAAAAAAGCGGATATCACCGCGTCTGACCCGGCAAAGATCCCGCAGCAGGTAGACCTTCTGGTTTTTTCCAATGTCCTGAACGAACTGAGCGATAAAAGCCCGGAGCAGCGTGCGGACCTCGTTGTGCACTATGCCGAAAGGCTCGCGCCGGATGGTACGATCCTGATTGTCGAGCCCGCAGAAGAGGCAGTCTCCACGGAGCTGCGGGTGCTCTCCCTTGCCCTCAAAAAACGCGGACTGACCATTCACAGTCCCTGTACATATATCTGGAACACGAACTGCACGCCGGACCGGTGCTGGAGTTTTGTGACAGCCCCCTGCATCCGGCCGACACGAATCATGGAAACGCTTGCTGCCTGCGACGAGCCGTTCCGGTACGTGAACATCGATATCAAGTACAGTTACGTGGTATTCAGGAAGGACCGGAAAACTCATGAGACCTACCGGGTGCCGGCCGGATCCCGGGTACTGCGATTATCGCAGATCCACCGCCATGTGGATAAAAGGATCAATCTCATCGCCGCGAAGATGTCTGAGAACCTCGGGGATGCAAGAAATCTGATGTTCCGGCTCTGCGACGGAACGGCAGAAACACCGGTTTTTGCGGTGTTGCCTTCCTTCCATATTACTCCGGAGAATAAGGCGATCGTCTCAGCACCGTACGGGGCGATCCTCGAATTCCGGAGCGTACACGTGCGGTATAATCCGAAGCATGACGCGTATAACGTGCTGGTGAGCCGGAATACCCGGATCATGCTCTTGGAGAGGGCATGACCGGATAACTGGGTCCGTGAAGGTTTTCCCGGAACTGATGTTTTGATAGTTACGTGTCTTGTGTGCAAGGCACACAGAACCATGCGTATTTCTGCAGTGAGCATATTGCCTGAAATCCGGGCGAGGGTGACA
>PMKW01000123.1:10720-13972 GCA_003157895.1 Methanoregula sp.
GAGATCATCACGTGAAAAGAGGGTTTCTACAGAGCAGAATAAAGACAATCGATATAAACCGGGGAATGCCTGCAAAGTCTTTATACTTCGATAATTTATATTATTTTTTTAGAGACATTACAGAGTAACATATTGAGTGACGCTGACATGCATTCATATTTACCGGAAAGGTATACAATATGTGTGGTGCTATGGACGACCTGAACCTGAACAGCGATGAGTCCATCATTAAAAAAATCCAGCAGATAATTATCAGTGGGGCCAGATACGAGGCATTATTTACGAGTTCACGCCTCGTTCTTGTTGAATCGGAAACGGGCCGTATTCATCGGAATATCTGGTATTTGGAAATGGTTCAGGCAGTGCAGGGTATGAATGCCCTGAGGGAGCCGAGAATCAGGTTGACCTTTACTCCTCCCGGAAAAGAGACCGAGACCGCAGAACTTGTTTTTTTCTATCTGTCCAAAGATCAGAATTTCCAGGAATGTAATGCCTCCATGGATATTTTTAAAGACCATAAGGTTCCTGTTCAGGTCACCGGTCACATGGTACCTGCGGACCGGCACGAAATGGCGGGTCCCGGCCTTTATGGAGAGGAAACTTCTTCCGGACGCCCGGCTGTTCCTGATTTTTCCCTCCTTGATCTCCATCGTGCTAGCCGGAATCCCCAACCCGAAGAGGAACAAAAATGGCCTGCCCCTCTCACGATAGCCATAGTCATCATTGTCATCATGATAGTAATCGGGGGAATTTTTCTCATCAGCCCGGCAGTGACAGTACAAAAAACGCCGGTTCCAAACACCACTGCCTCCCGGGTTGTAACCCCCTCTTCCACTCATACCGAGGTAATTCCGGTTTCCACGGTTTCGAAGGACACATCCTATCCTGCCAGTGGTCTTCCTGCATACGGAATATGGGTCAGGGTATCCTATCCCGGGAATTATACCGGCTATATCAAGGTGGACGGACTGGAAATTGCAATCAACAGTTCCGGTACCTCGATCTACCAGATGCCGAGCCTTAATACCCTGATAGAAGGGTCGGTCGAAAAGACAGACGGTTCCGGGGAAAAATTAGAGGCGGAGGTCTATAACAGCGGGAAAGTGATTTTCAATGCTTCAACGGCAAAGCCCTATGGCATGGTCGATATCCATATCACTACAGGCCCGGTTGTGCCTAAAAGCCCCACACCGACTCTGTCCCAGAAACCAGCCACCGGTATCATACCAACACTGGTATCCACACCAATACCTGCAGTTACGACCATTCAGACACAACTGACTCCAGGGGTAAATACAACAATCCTTTCCGAAGGGGGACAGGGCAGCATTCCGGGTAAATTTAGCTATTCAGATTGCTTAAGTGCGTGCAAAATAGCTTTTTCTGTTGACCATAATAATGGTATTTTCAATGATTGTATACAGACATGTAATATCAAGAATCTCAATTAGTCAGACTGACAGGGAGAGCAAAATAAAAGGTTGTAACAGTGGGGAAAGCCTGGCGGAACAGGATACTTCTACTCGTGCAATATTACTTTAAAAAAAGGGAAAATTGATCAGGTAGTATAAAGGGTAATATGCTATTTTCCACTCAAACAATAAAAGATTCATGAGGTGAAAATCGCTTAATCCTCTGGTTGTTATTGTAGTTGTGTTGATCGTAAATGGCGCCATTATCATCTGGTTCGCGGTCACGCTCGTGAAGGTATAGCCAGTTGTCGCTCCTGTTGACACCCTGTTCACCTGCACGTCAGCGACATGATAGTCCGGTATTCAGCGTTATCATATACGACTGGCTGCGACAATAGTCCGCCGAGGTCAGGCCGGCCGGGCTATTGAACCGTTCGGCCCGGTCGGTGACAATCATCGTATATCTGTTAATCGCAGATGTTGCTTCTCTCATCTGGTCCGTGATTACATTCGTGAATGTATACCTGGTGAATGCTGCCGCTGATACCCCGTTCACAGATAAGGGAACACCAGCGGCGTACGATGCGTCTTTCTACATAAAAAGAGGGATGATAGCAGTTAGTTGTGGCTGGAGTTTTATTCGTTCTCTCTGCTTTCCGCTCATCAGCCGGCCGCTATCCGGGATTAATAGTACTTGATGATGACAATACCATTACTTCCTTTTCCACCAGCTTCGGCTGGCTGACCAGATAGAGCTGATGTGCCACCACCACCACCAGAACCATATCCGGTCGCATCAGCACCGGGATTAGCGTTCAGGGCACCACCGGCACCTCCGCCGCCAGAGCCACCAGCAGCTCCTGAATATATTTGACCGGAGCCGCCACCGCCGCCACCGGCATACGTGACAGAGCTGCCACTTATCGATGATGCTGTGCCTGCCCCACCGGCACCGGCAGCAGTAGCAGTCGCAGCACCACCTGTCGCACTGGCACCGCCCCCACCTCCGCAAAGATAAGATGATGAGAGACCCTTACCGCCAGCATATCCCTGACCAGAGGTTCCGGCTCCTCCATTACCAGTTAAAATTCCACCGCCACCGGAACCTCCCGCTCCACCGGCAGTGTTGCCAGAACCTCCTGCTCCATATCCCCCGCCCGTTGCGGTAATTGTGGCGAAAACTGAATTACCACCTTTTGTACCGGAATTAGCACCTGCGGCTCCGCCAGCACCACCGGCACCAACCGTTACGGTATACGAATTTCCGGCGGTCACAGCGAAACCCGTTGCTGTTAGGAATCCCCCCGCGCCACCGCCGCCACCTCCATTGCCCCAGGCAGATGTGCCTCCACCGCCACCGCCACCTGCTACTACAAGGTAGTCAACTTTAGTAACACCAGATGGCACGATCCAGGAAGTTGTTCCGACAGTGGTGAAAGACTGGATGGTATAATAATCGTATTTATCGCCGGTTACGATTGCGGATGTACCGCCGGGTGTAGTGACCGTGATATTAACGATTCCGGCTGAACCGACCGGAGAGGTTGCTGTGATCGAAATGGCACTGTTCACTGTATACGAGGTTGCGGCAGTGGTGCCAAACTTTACTCCGGTCGCCCCGCTGAAGCCCGTCCCGGTGATCGCTACCGAGGTACCGCCGGCTGATGTACCGGTTGTCGGTGAGATGCCGGTTACGGCCGGGATTACGTAGTAGGTGAACTGGTCGGCTGATGATGTCGCGGATGTGCCACCGGGTGTAGTGACCGTGATATCAACGGTTCCGGTCCCGGCCGGGCTGGTCGCCGTGATCGAAGTAGCACTGTTCACGGTATACGAGGCT
>PMKW01000135.1:0-9654 GCA_003157895.1 Methanoregula sp.
ATGGACGCCGTGGTGGAGTGCACGCAGCTGGCGGTCGATCGGCTGGCCTCCGTATACCGGCAGCACTACTATGCGGGGGATGTGAGCGAGGAGGTTAGAGAACTCTTCTGCGATCTGGATAGCGAGTTCCCGGGTCGGGCAGAGCACGATTGCCTGGACAACACGTTTTGAGGAGTCTATCTTTTCAATGATGGGGATACCGAACGCAGCGGTCTTGCCGGTCCCGGTCTGTGCCTGGGCAGTAACATCGCGCCCGGCCTGGATGAGAGGAATGGCGAGTGCCTGGATGGGTGAGGGCTCTTCAAAGCCCATATCTTCTATTGCTTTCCCGACTTCCTTTGAGAGGTTAAAGTCAGAAAATTGTATACGTGAATTCATATCGCACCACCATTTGGTGTCCGAGCTCATAAGATGGCGCACTGAGACAGGGGGGAAGATGCTGCAGCCCGGCCACCCTGTTTTTATACCGGGATACTGACATCAACTGTACAGGTGTATCATGGAAGTCGTGGCATTTAACGGCAGTGCACGGAAGGATGGCAATACCGCTATCCTTGTCAATACGGTATTCAAGGAACTGAAAAAAGAGGGTATCAAAACCGAGCTCGTCCAGCTGGCCGGGAAAAAGATCCGGGGCTGCATTGCCTGTGAGAAGTGTTTCATCAACCAGGACAAGCGATGCGCGTTGAAAGCTGATATCCTCAACGACTGCATCGAAAAGATGCTTGAAGCCGATGGGATCATCCTTGCATCGCCCACCTATTTCACAGATGTGTCTACCGAAATGAAGGCCCTGATAGACCGGGCGGGATTCGTAGCAAAGGCTAACCAGGATATGTTCCGGCGCAAGGTCGGTGCATCAGTGGTCGCTGTCCGCCGTGCCGGAGCTATCCATGCGTTTGACACGATGAACCATTTCTTCTTCATCAGCCAGATGATTGTCCCCGGGTCCTCATACTGGAACATCGGACTGGGACTGGCGCCGGGAGATGTGAAGACCGATGACGAAGGGATCATGATCATGCAGACGCTCGGCAGGAACATGGCGTGGCTGATGAAAAAGATAAACGAATGAACCCTTTTTTATATGTCTATAGTCAGGTCATCGGTTGCGACGATAAGCCCTGGGCTGAGATATTCAAACTGATCCTGTAAGGCTTTGCGTTCCTCAAGGGTTTTGTATACCTCTGCACCGAAATGCAGCAGGGCCAGGCGTTTGGCGTTCGCCCGTTCTGCAATGCCTATCGCATCTTTGGGGTTAAGATGCGGCCAGTCCGGGCTGCTATCCCCGGGCTTTAAGCCGCACTCGGTGATGAGGAGGTCAGCATTGCGGGCGAGGGTGACCGCGTTGTCACAGACGCCCGTGTCCGTGCAGAATGCAATTACCTTTCCGTCAATCTCCACGCGATAGCCGTAGCAGGAGCCGGGGTGGACGAGCGGGCGGCACTCCACTGTGAAGGGGATTTTGTGGATTCCCTCCCCGAGCTCGATGGCATGCGCCGGGTACGGGAGCTTCTCCAGCGGAACCGTAAATGGTTCTCCGACAAAAGTATGGAGAAGAACAGACCCTCCAGGCCTGCAGAAGATCTTCAGTCCCTGTTTCAGCCGGAACTTGACGAGCGTGTGGAGTCCGGCGATATGGTCAATATGGAAATGCGAAAGAAAAAGGTAGACCGGCTTCTCCTGCGATATGTAACTGTCGGCCTTGGCGATCCCATTGCCGGCATCGAAAATGAGGTCATATTCGCGAGTCTGGACAAGTACAGAGACTGTGTTGCCGGTGGGGGTATCGAACCATCCATTGGTGCCAAGGAATGTGACCTGCATGTATACAGTATATTGGCATTCTGTATTAAAAAAAAAGTACCTGGTGTCAGGGAGAGCGTGATTTTGTGGGGGTCCTCCCAATGTCGATAAATTTACCGATAGCAGATCCGATCCCCTTGGACGTTTTTCTTTATCTCACAGGCAGCAGCAACAAACAAGGAGAAAAAAGTATTAAAAAGGGAAATTATCCGAGTTCATCCCAGCGCGAGCGTTTGCGGTAGATAACAACGCCGACAATAACAAGGATAACAACAACAACAACGATAATCGGGATTACAGGAATCTTGCCGAAATTGGGGAGACCGGGCAGCTGCCATCCCGATTCCAGCACTTTCTTCCGGGCGAGGGCATCCGTGTAGGATTCATTTCCTTTGTCGAACGCCTCCTGCGCTTTGGCTCGTGCCTGTGCATAATCGCCGTTGCTGATATCGTCAGTGGCAGTTGAAATATAACTCACAGCGACTTCACGTTTCGTCATAATTGTTGCGAGCTGCGCGTCATCTGAAGTGCTCTTGTTACCTTTAAACCATGCAATAACAGCATCGACATTGTTGATGGGGATCTGTGCATTGGCAACCTCATTGTCTGCCCATGCACGGTCGAGAGCGGTTTCTCCATCGTCTATCGATTTCTGGGCAGCGTCAAGATTACTGTAAGCCTGTGCGTACTGAGTCGAGGGCAGGTTCTTTGCAGCAGTAATTTTTTGTTGTGCGTCAGAATATTTTGCCTCCGCATCAGCAGTGTCAATGCCCAGTGCAGATTTTTCATCGATATGGGACCGGAATGTCTGAAGGTTCGACTCCTTTTCAGTTACTTTAGACTGTACTTCGGCAACATTTACAACTACAGCTGTCCGTTCGACAACGGTACTGGTAATGATATTATTATGGCTGTCTACCTCCTGTATTTTAATCATCGTCTTATTGGTGGTCGTGTCGGTAGTTGGTGCGTTACCCTGCACGGTTACCTTCATTGACTCATCGATTGTGGAAGGATATGCAAGAATCCAGCCGGATACGGCAAGCATGCGTCCCGATTCCGATGGTTGCGGGGTATCCACCCCATCCAGAACAAGGGAATAAGTCCATATCGGCTTATCCAGATCCGTCGACATGTCCAACTCGTCGGTTGAAGGAAATGTCTCAGTACCAGATTCTGATAAATCAACCTTGAATGTGACAATCACCGGGGTTCCCGGAGTCAGTGACCCGGAAGGATCAACTGTTATGGTTTCCACTCCAAATGCTGATACAGCATGAATGCAACATATCAGAAAAACCGCAATTATAATCCACTTCGTTAATCCCTTCATTACTAGCCTCACTCGAACAAGGGGTCTATACTCTCCTCAAACATACTGGTTTTTTTCTCCTTCGATTTAATAACATCTTCTTTTGTTTCCTTTGCAATGTCAAGAAGTTCCTTGATTCTAGGGGCATTTCCAACCGTTGCAAGCATAACAACAGCAGCTACATACTCACTGCTGACCGGGTAGTCTCCTCCCCTTACTTCAACACCGGCAATGTTCTCCTCAACCCAGCTCTTCGCCTTTTCCACGCCTTTGCGATCCATTTCATCGGGAGGACCTGCGACAAGGACCAGCGCACGCTCTGCGGTAGAATAATCACAGGGAAGGGTCAACCTGCCGAGCATGGCCCGCCGTACAAGCGCCACGATCTTTGCTGTACGGTCTTCCCCGAGCAGGACCTGTTCGGCCCCTTCCTTCTTGGCACCGAATTTATTCTTGAGCCCGCCGATAAGCCCCCGCTTGTCCTTTGTGTGTTTACTTGTTACTTCACTGATCGCATACCCGACGGAAGTTATACCTCCTCCACGGAGGGTATTGATGATCTCACTGGAGTCGACTACCATTTCCCCGACTCCCATTCTGGTTACTTCACCGGCTCGGAACAGTACACCGAATCTCCGGACTACTTCATTATTCAGGCGGTGGAAAGCTCCTTTTACGCTCTCACCTTCGTTTTTCCAGGCGCTGTTGTCAAAAATAAAGGTATTGTCGCATTCATTCACAAGAGTGGTCAGGCTTCGTGCGGCATTATAGGAATACAATCGTCCTTCCTCAGGTGCCGGGATTATCCCGAGGGCATAGACCGGCTCACGGTAAATGCGCTTGAGGTGGCGGGCAAGAACCGGTGACCCGCCAGAGCCCGTGCCGCCTCCAAGACCGGCAACAATGACGAATGCATCCACATCGTGGGTTCCGCGCACGTCTATAGCACTGATGATGCTGTCAATTTCATCCGCAGTGACGCGTGCACCGGTCACGTTATCGGTGCCTACCCCGTGGCCCTTCACCATGGTCTGCCCGATGAGGATCCGGTCTTTCATATCGATATTTTTTAATCCCATCAGGTCGGTTCGCGCAGTATTTACGGCAATTCCCCTGAAGCTGTTGGTCCCGAGCTTTTTATCGTGCTCGATAAACATATCGACAATTTTACCGCCCGCTTGACCAAAACCTATGAAAAATACGCGCATCTGGTTACACCATCCAATGGGCTAACGGATAACTATTTTCTTTTAATTCTTTTAAGTCCTTTTGCTGGTATGAACCTTTATTTCGACAGTACAAAAACTTTCTTATAAAATCTACGAGGGTGTATTGGTTTTTTACCGCTTTTTTACGGAGCCTTTTTCATTTCGCCGTGAAAAATACTATGGATCACGAGTATGCGGATATGTGTCATCGGTGGAGGATTGACTGGCCTCGTTGCAGCACACGCACTTGCCGGTGAGCACGATGTCCAGCTGATTGAAAAAATGTCTTATCTTGGTGGCTGTCTTTCGTCATATGATGTGAATGGCTACTGGATCGAGCGGTATTATCATCATTGTTTCTCCGGTGATAATCACCTTTTTGCCCTGCTCCGCGGGCTGGGACTCTATGAGAGTCTTGAATGGAGGACCGGGACAACCGGTTATTATTCCGGCGGCACAATCTATCCCCTGAATACCGTCGGAGAGATCCTCAGGTATCCTGAACTCTCGCTTATTGACAAAGTGAAACTTGCTTATCTTACACTCACAGCAAAAATGGCCGATCTCTCCGCTCTTGATGATGTCCCGGCGGAACGTTATATCATCAGCCATCTCGGCCGGAATGTCTATTCTTCTTTTTTCGAGCCCCTGCTCAAGAGCAAGTTCGGGGACCGGAGAAAAGAGGTTTCTGCTGCATGGCTTTTCAGCCGGATTGCAATCCGGTCGAACCGTGGTATGTCCGGGGAACGCCTGGGATACCTCAAGGGAGGATTCCACCAGATTATCGATGCCCTTGAAAAAGCCATTGAGAAAAACCAGGGTTTCCTCCATATACAATGCCCGGTTGCCTCGATATCCCGTGAGGAGGGGAGTTGGCGTGTCAACGATACCCGTTTTGATGCAGTTATATCCACTATCCCGCCCCTGGAACTCCAGAAAACCGGGGGGCCTGTCATCCCTTCCATTCCCTACCAGGGAGCGGCATGTGTTACCCTCGCGATAGACCGGGATGTAACCCGGGGCATTTACTGGCTGAATATGAAAGACAATGCACCTTACGGTGCCGTGGTCAGCCATACGAATTTTATCCCACCCGACAGATATGGGGAGCACTTGGTTTATCTGGCGTCCTATTTCTCCGGCACGGTCCCGCCCCATATCGACAAGATCCTCATCGATGACTTCTGTACCCGCTTTTCCATTGCCCAAAATGAGATCCGTTGGCACCGGGTGGCAATTGACCCCTATGCAGGACCGGTTTATACCCTAGGATACAAATCGCTGATTCCTGCATATGAAAACCAGGGTTTGTTCATGGCTGGTATGTTCTCAAAGACGAATTATCCTGAGCGGAGCATGGAGGGATCGATCAGGGCCGGCATCGAAGTGGCAGCCTGTATACAAAGGAGGGACTTGCATGGCCGGACCTGAAGTCTCCGCCATCATCCCGGTATTCAATGATCGCCCTTCTCTTGAGGTTGCCCTCAAAGCATCCCTTGAAACCTTATCCGCGATAACCAGCACCTTTGAAATACTTGTTGCGGAGGACGGGAGTACCGACGGTAGTGCTGAATTTGTCCGGCAGTATGAATCACAGGACCGCCGGGTCCGTCTTCTTCACCAGGATGAACGCCAGGGACGGGGCAGGGCACTGAACCGGGCAATCTATGAATCCAAAGGGACAATCGTCTGCTACTATGATGTTGACCTTGCCACGGACATGAAGCACCTCCCTTCCCTTATCGCGGCTATTCGTGATGGTTCGGATATCTCGACCGGTTCGAGGCTGCTGCCTGCCAGCGATATTGTTCGCACGGAAGGCCGGGAGATCGCAAGCAGGAGTTATAACTTCCTTGTCAGGTTTTTCTTAGGCAGCAGGATCTATGATCACCAGTGCGGGTTCAAGGCTTTTAACCGGGACCGGATCCTCCCCCTCCTTCCGGCCATACGGTCGAACCACTGGTTCTGGGACACCGAGATTCTGGTCCGTGCCCAGCGGGACGGCTACCGGGTTACGGAATTGCCGGTCCAGTGGCGTGCAGGAAAAGGCACGACGGTTCGGTTCAAGGATATTTTTGAAATGGGTACAGCAATACTGCGTCTGTGGTGGCAGATCCATGTATCGAAAAATTAGTGCTATCGTCATACCGACGCTGATAGCGGCCGGCATCCTCGGGTATATGCTTTATACCGTCTGGGGGCAGCTGCTGGATGCTCTCCGGCACATCATCCTCTCATACCTGATCGTCGCAATCCTTATCTGCCTTGTGGCATGGTTACTTAGGGGCTGGCGGTATCACCGGATCCTTGTGGGGATGGACAACCCGGTGAATATCCGGATTGCAACCGCATGTATTTTTATTAGTCAGACCGCCAATCTTATCGTTCCTCTTCGTCTCGGGGACTTTGTCCGGGTTTTTATTCTCAACCACGAGAATAAGACAAAATATTCGGACGGGATCGCGTCCGTTGTCGTGGAACGTATCTTTGATATCGTCACTGTCGCCCTCCTTGGGCTTTTCGCCTTTCCCTTTGTCCTCAATGTTGATCCGGTCTATTTTTTAATAATCGTCCTGATACTTGGCATTGGGGCACTTTTCTTCTTGTTCCTGTTTTTTGTCAACAGGCTGCAGGCTCAAAACAAGTATATCCATATCCTCCTTAATATGCTGCATGAGATGCGCAAGGCATCCTTAACCCCGCGTTCGATTGTGATCCTTGGATGCTCTTCTATTGTAATCTGGATCCTGGATGTGCTTGTCTGCCTGTCTGTAGTAATGATGTTCGGGCAGGATGTCTCCTTCGCGACAATCGTATTTGCGATCGTTATCGGGAACCTTATCAAGGCGGTCCCTATAACTCCAGGAGGACTCGGGACATACGAGTACCTTGTCGCAAAGACACTGAACCTTGGCGGTATGCCAGAAATCTATGCAAACCTGGTTGCGATTATCGATCACCTCATCAAGAATCTCGTCACCGTGGCCGGTGGCGTTGTCTCGATCTATTACTTTGGTGACTGGGTAATTCCGAACATAAAGACCGCCCTCAACAGCAAGCTTGACGGGAGGGATCCTCCTGTCAGCTGAACAGCAGATCCTTTTCGTCATCAGCTGGCTTGCAGTGCTCCTCCTGCTCCAGATCTCGGTCTATCCCTCCCTGAAACGGACATTTGGTACTTTTGTATTTCCGGTCTCGTTCTCGGCGTCACTCTTGGTATTCACGATCCTGTCCTGGTACTGCGGCCTCGTGCGGATACCGGTGCAACTTTCCCTTATCCCGTTCCTCCTCCTTCTCGTATACCATCTCTGGCACCGGGACTACTCTCTCGCAGAGCTGAAGAATGAATGGCACTGGGGGCTCCTGTTTCTCATCTGCTTTTTCCTGATGCTCGATGTGCGGTTCGTTAACCCCACCATATCTTTTGCGGAAAAATTCATGGATCATGCATTTCTGGCATCGGTGATCCGCTCACCGGTCGTCCCCCCGCTCGATCCTTGGTTCGGCGGTGGTACGCTCAATGTCTATTATTACCTCGGGTACTGGTTGTTCGGCTGCCTTGCCATTGTCAGCGGTGTCCCCTCGAATATCGCGTTCAACCTTGCCCTCCCGACCGTGTTCGCTCTTGCGGCCGTGAACGTCTATGCCATCGGGACCCTTGTCCTCGACCGGTTCCGCTGGCTCCCCCTGCTCGTATACTTCCTCCCGAACCCGTCATTCTTCTACCAGATTGCCCAGGGTAAAGCGATGAGTTCCGTTCTGTGGGACAGCACACGGACCATCACCAATACTATCAACGAATACCCGCTTTTCTCTTTCCTCTGGGGAGATGTCCATGCGCATGTCATCTCACTTTTTAACCAGGCATTCCTGATTTTTCTCCTCCTTTTTGCCTATAAGAAGTGGGAGTCCCTGGAGTTCAGCGGCCGGTGGATCGTGTGCCTTTTGAGCGTCCTGAGCCTGGGCTCCATGCCGCTCATCAATACCTGGGACGTGTTGCTGTACGCACCGATCACCCTCTTTTTCGGTGCACTCATCCTATGGAGGAACCGGACAGAAATCAGGAAACCTGCATCATGGATGTTCCTTGTTACTATTCCGCTCCTTTCCATCCTTGTATACCTGCCGTTTTACCTGCAGCTGGTGACCAATACCGGGGGGATTTCCCTTGTCCGTACACCGAGCGAACCGTTGCAGTTCCTCCTCGTGAACGGGCTGTTCATCGCGATTTTTATTGCAATTCTCTCCAGGGAAATACGAAAACGTCCCTGGTTCCTTCTTGTTGTACTTCCTTTTGCCCTTGCGGGATATTACGCAGCAGCAATCGCCACCATCCCCCTCATTTATTTCATTCTTAAAAACGAGAAGAAACTTCCCGATCTCCTTGCCATCCCCGGGCTTGTGATCCTTGTCCTGTGTGAAGTGATCTACCTCAAAGACAGCATGGGCGATACCTATTTCCGGATGAATACGGTCTTCAAGTGCTATCTTCCTGCATGGCTGATGCTCGGGACTGCAGCGTTTTCCATGGTGGCGATATGGCTGCATGACTGGGGTAAAGTTCCCCGGATACCCATTCGGGTGTCTGCCGTTGTTGCTGTGATAGTAATCGCCTGCCTCTTTGCCATGCCGTTCCTCATCTCGTTTACGTACGATTACGGTACCGGCACCCTCGACGGGCTTTCCTACCTTGAGGGCACGCACCCGGCCGATGCTGAGGCTGTATCATATCTCCGATCGCTCTCCGGCAATGAACTCATTGTTGAGGCCGAGGGAGGAGATTATACCTATTATTCCCGTATCTCATCCTTCACCGGGATCCCCGCTATTATCGGTATGCCGTTCCACGAGTACATGTGGAGGGGCGACAAGGACGGATGGTTCAGCACCCGTTTGAGCGATATCAGGGCAATCTACGAGCAGCCCCAGAATACCGTTTCCCTGATGAAAAAATACAATGCAACGCTGCTCTATATCGGAGATTCAGAACGCGAACGGTATAATGTGACGCTGCCGGCAACAGGATTAGAGAAAATATATTCTTCCCGCGGGACAGATATTTACCGGCTTTCAGGATGATCTGGATCGGGTGAACCGGGGACGGGCTTTTCTGCGCTACGACTGGTTGATCACCCGTGCACAAACCTTTATTTCCGTTCCTGTCGAACTGATATGGCTACATCATTGCTGACTGATGAGTAATGAAGGAGCATTCAACTCCTGAATGAGGTGAGTTATGGCAAAAGGTTACGTTAAAACAGAGGCTCCCGAGGAGCTCCAGAACAAGGCGCTCGAAGCCCTTGAGGTTGCAAGAGATACCGGAAAGAT
>PMKW01000135.1:9816-9969 GCA_003157895.1 Methanoregula sp.
ATGCACGGTGAGGCAATGCAGGTAAAGTGCCGCATCCTTGATGGCAACAACAAGGGCCGGATTATCACGCGCAACACGGTTGGCCCCATCAGGGAAGGAGACATCATCATGCTCCTTGAAACCGAGCGCGAAGCAAAGAAAATGTCGAGGCGG
>PMKW01000198.1:0-1904 GCA_003157895.1 Methanoregula sp.
CGCCTCCAGGAATGCCCCCATCCGGCCAAATATTTGGTGGAGGGGGTCTCCCCCCCCCCCCCCCTCCCGCACGCTCCACACGCTCATTTTTCCCAAGGCCACGCCGGAGTATCAGCTCCCTGGCCCGTGTCAGACAGAGGGGTTCCCCCTACCCCCATCCAATTGGTTATCGCGGCACTGTTCCGACCGCTGTAATCGCTGAGAAATTTTTGTTCGCCCTCATCATCACCGCTTGCAGACCCTGCTCCCCGCGGTTACGGAATGTCGGCACGACCACTCTTTGCTGAATTCCTGAAAGAACTAAAAAGTGTTTATTCCGTGATCTTTTTTTTTTAATCACGGTTAGAGCACAACCTTTATTTTAAGTCACTTACCATACTGTAAGTGATTACAAAACTTAAATGACTGTAACTAATGCTATGTAATGTTACCGCACTATACTTTGCATCCTGAACGCTATCTTACTTTACCGAAGTGAAATTATTGACTGAAGTTGCAAATAAGAGAATCCCAGTGACTGAAGAGATCTGGGAATCACTCGCCGATATGAAAAAACACGGTCAGACGTACGATCAACTCCTTGCGGAGATGATCGCACTCAAACAGGAACGTGATTTTCTGGCCCACATCGAGGAGATCGAAAAGCACGGCGAGTTTGTCAGCCTGAAGGATGCTGCAAAAATGCTTAACATCCATTAATCAGGCTTAAAGAACAGCCTGGCGAAAATTTGCCCTCATGTTAAAGAGTGGCAAATGAAAGAGCAGGGTTGCAGGAGTATATACGTGGAAGTTCAAATCGAAAGAAGTGTCATCAAGACACTCGAAAAGTATCCGGAGAAGATCCGGGAACATATCTTCAACCACCTCCGCAAACTTGAAGATCCGTACAGCGCACCCGATGTAGAATGTCTGCATCCCAAAGTGCAGGTGTATCGTATGCATATCGGGCGGACCTATACCGTAATTTTCAAAATTTACAAAGATCTGAACCGCGTGATGGTCCTTAATCTGATGACCATTGAGCAAGCTCATAAGAGATATGGTCGCTATCACTGATAGTTGAGGCCAACTTTTTTAATTTTTTTGAGTTCGCTGCGGTGCCGTCGGTCATATCAATTAAAAGCCCCGTCCCACCGGCTCGGTCACCGCCCCTCCCTCCGGCCACTCCCGCATCCCACTCGCCCCAGAATCCCGCCTCCCGAAAACGCGAGCAGATTACAGCACCACACGGAAAATGCGATTAACCAGCCTGAGTACATTCAAAATCTTAATAAATCGGAATGCTTTATAAAGCCATACATCCCATGACGAAAAATATGAGACAATCTCTTGCTGTTTTTCTCCTTATCGCGGTTCTTATGGCTGCGGTTTGTACTGCCGGTTGTACGACCAGCACGCCGCAGAACGTTCCGGCCGTACCATCTGCAGCCACATCTCCGGTTGTCGCTAAGGTCCCGGCCGTATCGATCCATTCAACACCGGTCAAATATGCCCGGGTCAATGGGGTTTCCCTGGGATACCGGGAATTCGGTGCCGGTGAACCTCTCCTCATGATCACGGGATTCGGCGCTAAAATGGATAGCTGGAACCAGACGTTCATCGGCATCCTCGCCTCGAAATACCATGTTTATATCTACGATCACCGGGGGATGGGAAACAGCAGTGACAATAATGCTACACCAGCAATGTCCCAGTACGCAGATGATGCTGCCGGGCTGATGACGGCACTCGGCTATGACAGCATGCATGTCTACGGGGTCTCGCTGGGGTCATCGATCTCCCAGCAGTTAGTCATCGATCACCCTGAACGCGTACGAAAGCTGGTCCTGGATTCCAATGTCTACAGCATCCGGATTCCCGAGACAAAAAAACTGCTCGATATTATTGAAGAGGTCAACGCCAAT
>PMKW01000198.1:1937-20250 GCA_003157895.1 Methanoregula sp.
CCCGTAGAGTATGGGGAGAATGCACTCGCGTTCCTCGGCACGAATGAGTCGGCGCCGTGGAGTGCGTAATTTTTAAAAAAAAGATCTTTTGCATATTTTTTTAAATTATCTCCATTAATGGAGTCTTTTTAAAAAAAAAGTTTACATCGACTCCCTGATGAAAATTTCTGACTCCCCCCACAAAACCGCCCCTCCTTCCTCCGGTCCCTCCCGCACCCCATCTGGCAGAGGGCCCCGCTTCCAGGAATGCCTGCGGTAGTATTGTCGAGCTCTTGCCAGATATCTCCCGGCATTCTTCAACCCGCACAAAAAAATTCCTGCCGCTGCCTCACCCTTTTTACCCGCCAGCAACCAACGGACAGCTATGAAACTTCTTGCATTCAACGGGAGCCCCCGGAAAAAATGGAACACCGCACAACTCCTTGAACATGCGCTGGAAGGCGCGGAGTCAGAAGGGGCAAAGACCAGATTGTACAACCTGTACGACCTTGACTTCACCGGCTGCATCAGCTGTTTTGCCTGCAAGCGGGCCGGCGGGAAGAACTACGGGCACTGCGCGGTAAACGACGATCTTAAGCCGATCTTTGAGAAGATTGAGAAAGCCGATGCAATCCTGATTGGCTCACCCATCTATCTCGGGATAACGACCGGTGTCACGCGGTGCTTCCTGGAACGGCTGATCTACCCGTACCTGGTCTACGATGAGGAGCGGTCCTCGCTCTTTGGAAAGAAGATCCGGACTGCCTTCATCTACACCGCCGGGGCAACGGACGAGATGGTAAAAGAGATGGGCTTTGACCGGAACGCACAAGGTACCGAGATGGCAATGGAGCGGATCTTCGGGTCGTGCGAGTCCTTCTTTGTCACCGACACACTGCAGTTCGAAGATTATNNTCCGGGAAGATTCATAACTGAGAAATCCGGAATATTCTTCCGGAAGATTACCCCCATGCCTTCACCGGATCCATCACCCTCATTTACCTGGAATGCCGCCGATTATCACAAGAGTTCCCCGGCTCAGGCCCTCTGGGCACAGGAACTGATCCAAAAGCTCGGACTCTCCGGGCACTCCCGGGTGCTGGATATCGGGTGCGGGGATGGGAAGATTACTCAAGAGATCGCCCGCAGACTTCCGGAAGGGAACGTGACCGGTGTGGACAGCTCGCCGGATATGATCCGGTTTGCCTGCGACCATTTTCTGCCCGGTGAATACCGGAACCTTTCATTCCTGCAAACAGATGCCCGGGAACTGCCGTTTACTGAAGAGTTCGATGTTGTATTTTCAAATGCCGCACTCCACTGGATCACGGATCATAAACCGGTGCTTGCCGGCATTGCACGAAGCCTTTGCCCGGACGGGCGGATGCTGATCCAGATGGGCGGGAAAGGGAACGCAGCCCAGGCATTTGAGGCACTTGATTCCCTCTTAAAAAAACCGGAATGGGATCAGTACTTCCGCAGTTTCTCCTTCACCTATGGTTTCTTCGATCCTGCAGAATATCGCAACTGGCTGACCGGAGCAGGTCTCGAACCGTGCCGGGTTGAGCTTATCCGAAAGGATATGACCTATACCTCCCGTGAGGATTTTGCAGCCTGGTTCCGTACCACCTGGCTTCCCTGGCTGGCGCAGGTGCCAGAGCATGCCCGATCGGGATTCATTGAGGCATTTGTCGATGAATATCTTGTCATGTATCCGGCCGATACCGGCGGGACGATCCATATCGGTATGGTCCGGCTGGAAGCCGAAGCAAAAAAAATGCTGTAAGGCCGGTCCCGACCCCCCCACAAAACCGCCCCTCCTTTTTTCGCCCCCCCCGTTCCTGAGTCCAGCCTCCCAAAAAGTGCAGCAGATTACAGCGCCACGGAAAATATCCCAGAGTCCGGAATCCTGAACCGGATCGAACCGGGCCGGCCCCGCACGCCCCGCCCCACCCCGGCCCGGTACATTTTTTGCAAAACCTAATCTCGAAAATCAGCGCCCGGTTCCCTCCCAATCCCTAATAATTGCGCCCGGATTTCCCTCCGGAACATTTATTCAGCCAAGCCCATTTCCTTTGGCAGTCTCATACATCTTGTCAAAGGGAAACCGATGATCAGGAACAGCATCGCAGAACCGGAAAATGAAAGCGGAGAAAACGCCGGAGGAACAAATTTGTTCCTTCAAAAAAACCGGACAACAAGCCCCGATCATTTCAGATCGCCCGCACCGCGCTCCGTTTTCCGCTCAGACCGGTTTATAATAAAAGGCCATGGTCTGCCCGGACTCATGCTCCCTGGTCAAAGGGCCCGATGACGCACTGAAAAAAAAGGAGGTAAACACACCATGAAAAAATCAATGAAAAACCGTATGAAAAGGAGGCCCCGCTCATGAGCCGCGGTCTCCGCCCGCACCGGGCATTCTCGGAAGCCATCCCGATCGCCAAGGCGCGTGGCATGATCCAGCTGACCATGAGCGGCCCGGAACAGATCTTCGACATCGCGATCGTCTCGAAGATCCCGTACACGTTCGCCCGCATCATGTTCGCACCGGAAATTCTCGCGACCATCCTGGATCTTGCGGAGTATTATGAGAAAGAGATCGCCCGGCTCCGGCTTATCGGCCGGGATGCAGCCGCAACGGCCGAGCTCTGGATCCGGTCCAAGCACGGGACGTGGCGGTTCTTCCTGGTCACGCCGGACTCGCTGGTCGAGATCGACCGCGACGGGAAGCGGCCCGGGATCGGCAGGACGATCGGGTGAATGCACAAGGAATATATTTTTTTGTTTTTCCGGACCGGTCTTTCGTGACCGGAAATGCCCGGCCCGGACCCCCCGCCACCGGCCGGAATAAAGTCTCCGACGGAGAAGTGCTTTTTCCCCTGTCGGAAACCCCCCGGGGAAAACTGGTACAACGGAGCCCGTTACATGCCCGGAAGTACCGCTTTTCCCTCATTCCCAAAAACCAGCCGGAACAAAACGCAAAAACACGGGAATTACGCCGGAACAAACCCGTATTCCCCGGCGGGAATTAAGGAGGTCAGATGCAGACACGTTACAACAGCCCGGGAACCCGGGGCACGTGGTTTAGGAAGTGCGGGGTCCCGGGAGGGGTTTTTCCGACCGGATACTTCCACGATGGACCGGTATTACCGGGTAACCAAGAACGGGAAAAAAGTTCTTGCGATTATTGAGGGGAAGGGGGAATATTTTTTTCGAACAATTTTCTCTTACTGCAGGATATATATTCCGGCCAGACACTCAGGGAGTAATGATGAAAATCATCGGAATTATCGCCAGCCCGCGAAAAGTTGGCAATACCGCCTGGGTAGTAAACAAAATACTCGAAGGTGCGAAAGAACAGGGCGCCGATATTCAATCCTGGTGTTTCAGCGATCTTGATATCAAACCGTGCCGGGGTTGTCTTTGCTGCCATGAGGAGGGCGATCCCGGTTGTATTATCAAAGATGACATGCAGGAACTGTATGGCGCGATTGAGCAGGCCGATGCCCTTGTATTCGGCTCGCCGGTGTACATGGGGCAGATGAGTGGCCAGGCGAAGATTTTTACCGACAGGCTGTTTGCGCAAATTTCTCCGCGATTCTCACCGCATTACAAAGAAAAAGTCAGGAACAAGAAGCTGATTCTTGTGTTTACTCAGGGTAATCCTGATCCCGGCATGTTCCAGGTATATTTCGATTACACGAAACACATCTTTCAGTTGCTGGAATTTGATGTTAAGGACGTAGTTGTTGTCGCGGGTATGCGAAATGAACCGGCGCATGAAAGAAAAGATCTTGACACGGTCATGAAGGACATCGGTTCAACGCTGGTTTCGTAACGATCCCCGGAATAATGAAGATGTGCAATTGAGGACTAAAACGTGGTTCTTGATCGGAGCGTCGAATCAGCAGAGAACTTCATGCAACGATTGTAGTATTGCGAGACTACACGATGAAGGAGGGGGTCTGATGGAGAGCCTCTCCCACGTTCCCCTGCCGTCCCCCTCTTCCTCAGACAACTCCATCGCTACTCGTCTGGCACGAATCACCGGACTTTTATCGAATTACCTCTTTTCGAACGTTAGGGTAATGACTTTGCGAACTCCCGGACTTTGAGCGATGCATCGGGTCTCAGAGGTATTCCATGTCCGGACAGCATGATATCGAAATCAATTGCGGTGATTTTTTTGATCGATTGTTGTACCTCATCCGGGTCTGATAAGGATGATCCCATTTCGATTTTACTGCCGTTAAACATCAGGAGATCCCCGGCAAACAGAATTTTTGATACCGGATCAAAAAGACAGATACTTCCCGGGGTATGTCCTGGTGTATGAATGGTGGTGAGACCAGCGATGGTGTCCCCGTCGTTAAGTTTTATATCCGGTTCAACAGGCCTTGATCCGAAAAACAAGGGGATGAGGACTTTAAAGATCATTCCCTTAACACCTCTCGGCGCAGGCTGGGTTTTTCTACCGGCAACGTAGTCTGCATCCGCTTCATGAATGGCCACCTTCGCACCGCTCAGTTTTTTGAGATCGCTGGCGTCGCCCACATGATCAATATGAAAGTGAGTCAGGACGATCGTTTTGATGTCTGTTGGTTTACGGTTAAGAATATCCTGAATATAGTTCACTATTTTTGCGCTGTTTCTGGGCATTCCCGTATCGATGAGGGTCAGTTCGTCCCTGACAATAAGGAAACAATTACCATTTACCCCATCGACCTGGTGGATTCCCGGTACTATCTCCATAATCCTTCAACTCCATTTCTTTGTATTTCTTCGATTCTCATTTTTAATAATTCATCTTCCTTAATACAAACTGTGTTTCAAACCGTGTTTCAAAATCCGTTTCATGAGAATGATCTTAAATATTTCCCGTCAGACAACGTAGAGTGGAGATGAAAGCACTTGGTAACACTAAGCCAGAAGATCGTTCCCTGCATATGGCTGGAAAAGGACGCCGAGAAAGCAGCTGAGTTTTATGTTTCGGTATTTGAGAATTCCAGGATTCTTAAAACCTCCTCCTACCCAAAAACCGCAGAAGAGGTCTCCGGCCAGAAAAAAGGGTCGGTTATGACCGTCAGGTTTACCCTGGAAAACCAGGAATTCATGGTCATCAACGGCGGCCCCGCGTTCAAACTGAACGAAGCAGTTTCCTTCATGGTTTTTTGTGACACCCAGGAAGAGATAGATTATTACTGGTACAAACTCTCTTTTGTCAGGGAAGCCGAGCAGTGCGGCTGGCTGAAAGATAAATTCGGCCTCAGCTGGCAGATAATCCCGACAATTCTTGATTCGATGACCACCGACAAGGATCCTCAGAAAGTGGAAAGGGTAACGGCGGCATTCCTCAAAATGAAGAAATTTGACATCAGCGCACTGAAAAAAGCGTACGAAGGTAACCTATGAAAAAAATAACCGACAGAACAACACTCCCTCAGGAAAAGGCCGGCCAGCGCGCCGGTACGGCGGAGGGGGAAAGCGCCGTGCTCGCGAAGATCGCCGGGATGCCGGAACCGGATCGTGCCATGGGCGGACGGCTCCATGCGATCATCAGAGCCAGTGCGCCCCTCCTCCTGCCGAGACTCTGGTATGGGATGCCCGCGTATGCCCGGGACGGCGACGTCATCTGCTTCTTCCAGACCAGAGAGAAGTTTAAAACAAGGTACATGACGCTCGGCTTCAGCGACAAGGCGAACCTCGACGAAGGCGTCATGTGGCCGACCGCCTTTGCACTGAAGGAGCTGACTGCCGCTGAAGAGGCAAGGATCAGTGCGCTCGTGAAGAAAGCGGTGAGCTGAGGACTAAATCCCGCACTGGCCAGCAGAGAGCGTTACAGACTTTACCGCTCAAAAAAACGGGGTTGCAAAAAGGACATGGTGTTACGTTAGACCACACCTATGCGGGTGGGGGGGTCCCCTCTACCCTCCCATCCATTTGGTTATCGTGGTACTCTTCCGCCCGCCTTGATCGCTGAGCGATTCCCGCTCGCCCTCCTCCACTATCCCGCCGGCCTCGCCCCACCTGCCCAAGGTAAATGCATTCCGTGGCCGGCCCCTCAGTTTTTTACCCGGTTCTTCCAATACCAGTCTATGAAACTCCTTGCGTTCAACGGAAGTCCCCGGAAGAAATGGAACACGGCAACGCTCCTTTGGCATGCCATGGAAGGAGCCGAATCGGAGGGGGCAGAGACCGAACTCTTTCACCTCTACGACTTTGATTATAAGGGCTGCACCAGCTGCTTTGCCTGCAAGCGTATCGGCGGGAAGAGTTACGGCCGCTGCCCGGTGAAGGACGACCTGAAACCGATCTTCCGGGAGGTCGAGAAGGCCGATGCCATCCTGGTCGGATCGCCGATCTACTTCGGAGCCACCACCGGGGAGACACGGTGCTTCCTCGAGCGGCTGGCGTTCCAGTACTCCGTGTACGATCCCCCGCGGTCCACGCTCTTCCCCGGGAAGATCCGGACCGGGTTCATCTATACGGCCGGGGCACCGGATGCGATGGTGAAGGAAATGGGCTTCGACCGCTTTACGGGCCTGACCGAGATGGCGATGGCACGGATCTTCGGTTCGTGTGAGTCGCTCTGGGTTACCGATACGTACCAGTTCACGGATTACTCGAAGTACATGTCAACGCTCTTTGACCCGGTTGCAAAGAAGAAACACCGGGAAGAGAACTTCCCCCGGGATTGCGAGAAGGCGTTCGGGCTCGGCGCCCGTCTGGTCCGGGGCGGCCGGTAGAATATTTTTTTTGACCCAGCCGGTTCCCGCGGGTTTCCGTAAAGGGGTTTTTATGCAATCCCCGCCCGCCATGATCCCTGAGCGATTCCCGCTTGCTCTCCTCCCCCTCATCAGGCCTTGCCCCACAACCCCATTGCACCTCGTATGAGTAATTTCCCAACCCATCTGACCGTTCTGACAGTAATTTTTCTTATCTATTGAGAATCCGATTAATAAGTATTAAATAAAATAAAATTTTAGATCTCAGTGGTGTGTTTTATATGCTCTCATATTTTAATCTCAATGAACGTTCAGAAAATGCAAACCAGAATCGGGCAAAGAATATCCGAGCAGCCGCACCTGAACCTGCTGCCGTGTCGCTCAGTGTCTTCCAGCAGATCTTTATGTATTTTGGAGTTGTCATCGGGGTAATCTTTAGTTCTACCGTAAACCTGTATAACCAGACCGGGACGGTCACATTCAACCTGCCTCTGGTCCAGATTGGAATCTCGTTTATCGTTGCTCTGGTGATCGTCCCCCAGGTGTACGAAAAACTCTCGGTCCGGGTAGATTCGCCCCTTATTGTCCAGTTTGGATTCTTCGTTATGAACGGGATCTCGTGGCAGGTCCTCTTTGGAACCGCCGCTAAAGCTATGGGTGCGTAAGGGTAAGTGAGCCTTTTCATTAGGTAGATCCGAAGGTTCTGACCCTGAGCAGGCCGGAGCGGATCTCCTGCATCTCGATCATTTCGAAGATCACGGTCACGTTCGCGAGCGTCATGTATGCGCCGAAGATCCTCGCCGGTATCCCGGAACTCGTAGAGTATTACACAAAAGATCTCGCCCGGCTCCGGCTCATCGCCCGCGACGCGGCTGTCGCCAAGCTCTGGATCCGGTCGCGGCACGGGACCTGGCGGTTCTTCCTGGTCACGCCCTCAGCGCTCGTTGAGATCGACCGGGAGGGGAGATCGGTTCTCTCCTGATCACCCCTCTTCCCGTCGGAAAAATTCGGAGTCCGTAATAAGCCCGGTTGTACCTCAATTGCCTCACCTCCCGGGCGGCAGAGGCAGTAATTCCGGAAAACACGGTAATCCTGCCGGAACAATCCAGGGTACAACGGCGGGAATCCATGAGGCAGTATTTGGCAACGTTCCAGAAGGCAGGGGCAGGATGGCCCGCTGTTGCTGCAAAGGGGGAAATCGGGAGGAGGTTTTTCCATAGATGACAAGGTGACAGAACCAAAGAAAAGGTCCGACCCCGTCAGGGGGTCGTTGGCGGGATAAGAGACGGGAGAGTCTCTGTCGGTGGCACGAGGGACGGGAGGGTCTCGGTCACGAGCGATGCCACGGGATGTTGCGTGGGTAACGGCGTGTCGCTGACATTCGGGGTCAGCCGTACGTGGAAGCTCGTGCTGCTGGTTTCACCCAGCGATTTGTCAGTTTCCTTCTGCGTGCAGGTCAGAACATATGCTGGACCGTCGCGGGAGAAATCCCTGGTCTCCCCGTTGTCATTGGGCTCACCGGTATCACAGCTGAATTCTTTCGTTGCATCTGAAGATATTGGTGTGACCGTATTGACTCCGGGGCCATTCTCGTTCTGAATGCCGGGGGGCTCAAAAATTTTCTCCTGGCCTGTTGCCGTTGCTTCTGACGTGATACGGACCCATAGCGTGTTATCAGGCTGTATTTCCATCTCAAACTGGGCAGTGGAATAGGAGGCAGTGGAAGAATCGTCCTGGGTCCGGCCCTTTGAGTCCGCGATGTGACCTGTATCGGAATATGTCCCATCAACCGGACCGTACTGGTCAGAGCCCAGATAATAATGGTACCCGGTATCCTCCCGCTCATAATTCACAAGAACCGGAATACTGCCCTGGAGATCCCATTTTGCCGAATCTGACTGGTCTTCAGTGAATGTACCACCTTCTTCCGTATGGGTGTATCTCGTCTTGCTGTCATCAGTCTCCGACCCGGTAAAGGTCGCCCGCCACATCTGCGTTCCCGATGCACCGGAGGGCGGAAATTCCCCGCCGGTTCCTTCCGGCGCAATGCTCTCTTCCGGCGTACCGCCGGGGGTTGTGATAATTCCCGGCGATGCGTTCACCGGCATCTTTTTTCCGGGGGTCATTCCCGTGCATCCGGCTAGTACCATGGCGGCGATGACCAGTACAGCACCGATAAGGAAATACGGCGCTATCTTCACGCTTCGTCTACACCTCATCTGCAACATCTCCTGACGCAATGACAGACTGAAAATGCAATGCGGGAATATATAAAAAGGTGATATCCGGTTCCGCCAGGGTACTGATACGGCCAGATCTCCATCCCGCTCTCCCGCCAGCACCCCCTCCGCCACTCGCGTTCCGCCTCCCAAAAACGCAGCAGGTTACAGCGCCACGGAAAATGTCCTGTTTGCTGAAAATCCCGGGGTCCGGACTCCCGATCCGGATCGAACCGGGCCGGCCCCGTCCGGTAAATTTTCTGGCTTCGCCTCCCCCTGTTGACGGATAGTGGTCAAGCAATATGTTTATATTTCTCTACGTCGATGTTTGTACAACTGTGCAAACTTATACAGTTTGTACAGATAAAAGGGTGAGCACGGAGGTTCATCCGGAAGAAATCAAACGCGTGGCATTGCATTCATTGGAGTGATATATAAAATATGGCACAGGTTTCAATAGAAAAGGTCGCGGACAAACGGGTAGCCGTAACGTCGAGTACGCATACTGCCCTTTGGGAAATCACGGGACCCGGGGAAACGCTTGGAGATACCATCGCGAGGCTCATTGAGGAGCATCATATGAGGGTGCTTGAGAAAGATCTCGATGAGATCGATGCGGTGGCACAGTATGTCCCCTGGGATAAAGTCAAAAAGGATATTGGCTTAGAGTAATCGACGAGAGAGCAAAAGATGGTTCACATTCAGATCTCGAATGAAGTAACAAAATACCTGAAAACACTCTCCGACAAGGATCAAAGGATTATTGGAGAATATATCGACAGACTGAATGAACACCCGAACGCACCGGGAAACATCAAGAAGATGAAGACGAAAAAGCCGCGTTGGCAGCTCCATATCGGGTCTAAGTATACGTTGTTCTATTTTGTCGACGGCGATAGCTTGTACGTCGACCATATGATGACGCAGGAACAGGCGCACAAACGGTATGGGAAATTCCTCTAGGGAAAAATTCCCCCCATTAAATCTCATATTAAAATCTCTGCATAATCCAGCGTTTTTGTAATTATCATAATCTGCGACTCTCATCTGCATACCCGATCCTTCACCACAGCAGTGTCCGGATCCCGTTTTTGCAAAATCAGATCTCCACAATCTCCCCGGTCCCGCCGTTGACAAAACAGTTGTAAGCGATACCGTTCATCGTGAGCCGGGTGCGGGACCTGACCGTCCCGTCAGTGCTCCAGGATGAGATCACCGCAGTGGTTTCAAGATACCTGCGCCCTTCGGAGGCGCCGGGAAGGACAGGGCGGTCGCTCCCGCTCAAACCGCCATAATTGTCGATGAGCAGGAAATTTTTTTCCGGTGCGCCGGTCCGGGCATCGATGAAATATCCCAGTTTGTCATGGTAGAGGTATACAATGCCGCTGTCGATTGTCGCAATGATGGTATCGTCCGTAAAGTCCATGCGCTTGAGGATCCTGTTGTCGCTCTTGTTCACGACATAGACGGTGCTTGGGTAAGGCACTCTGGTGTATTCGATCATCGCAACAACGGCTGTCTGTTCACTGCCTGCAACCAGCACGCCGGTTCCTGTGCCCGGGAGTTCGTAGGCAAGCGCAGAAGCAGGATGAGGGCTGCTGTCAAAGCCGTTGCAGGACTCCGGCAGCTGTACGCTCGTGCGATCAAAATGAGGCAGGACTGCATAGCTCATAAAAAACAATATGAGCGCCGCAGCGAATACGGTGCCACCCGAAATAAGAAATGCCCGGTATTTATGTTCGCAGGACCGGGCAGCGCCTGCCGTTCCGGCGATGAGCGGGCCGCCGAAAAAAACCAGGGCTGCGAAAGGGTAAAACTCCGGACCCGGCTCATGGAGCAGGAGAATGTACGCCATGCCCCCTATGATACTGAACAGGGTACCGAAAATGATGCCCGGTGCCAGAGATGCATTTTGCATTAAATTCATTGCACCCGCTCTGGAGAAAACCTTCACGATAAGAAATTTCATGGACCTGTGGCGGTTACCGTCAATCGTTTTCCACCCCCTCCCGGAAAAATAATGCGAGGGTGGAAAAGGACAATTCCCTCTATACCAGAGCAAATCCGGCCTTCCTCCGGCACTCTGCAGATTTCACGTACCCGGCCAAATTACCCCACCTGTCACAGGTCACTGACCCGGCAGGTGCACCAGATCCGTGTACAGGTATGGCGGGGGTGATCGGGTTTTTATGCAGGCCTGCCCCCTGCTGGCAGCCGCAGGAAAATCACTTCTTCTTCTTATTGGATTTACCGGCAACACTTAACGCAATGGCGACAGCCTGTTTTTGTGGTTTTCCTTCTGCCATTTCAGTCCTGATATTCTCGCTAATCGTTTCCTTTGATGATCCTTTTTTTAACGGCATAATTCTCTCTCCTGAATTTCTTCTCTGTTCTTATGTTCCCCGTGACTTACCTGCGATTACGGTAACAATCCGCACCTTCCCGTCAGGCAATGGATTTCCCTTGCATCCGGATCCACATTCCCCCGCATCATGCCACTCAGGTATTTTCATAGTCTTAAATATTCGGCTCAGGACAATTTGCTGAACTCAACTGTCTGCCTCAACACGGTTTCATAATTTTAAGCCATGACAACCGCTTTGTGAGATTTTTCAGGTATGCACATTTCCCCGGGAGTGCGGGGGGTGTATCTGAAAACCTTAAAACCTTTCTCACAATGGTTGATGCAAATTTTGCAACCAAGAGAGAGGTTAATCACCCGAAGCACTAGAAGATGGTGTGCTCCGCAAGGGAATGAAAACCCTGTCACGGAGAGGAGTTGGAAAATAATGACTGACGATATAAACGTAAAAGCCCACAAGGCAGTCGATAACGCCCGGGTTGCTGTACATTCGGCGATTGATGATGCATCGGTTGCGACCCATAACGCATTCAGGGGAAAAACGAACACAGAGAAAATCACCGATCAAGCAAAGGCAAGTATCCACAAATCCACAGACAATACAAAGATCCAGGTCAGCAAATCCGAGGCCGATGCGAAAATAGCGGCACATGGATCCATATCTGAGATGAAGAAGAGGTAATGGGTAATGGATACCTTTGAACAGATGATGAAGGACGTAAAAGGAACATCACCGGCACAGCTCTCCAAGGATATGGAAAAATACAAGACCCTGTGTATTTGCGTGAAGTGCCCGACCTATACCACCTGTGCCAGGAATGCAAAAGAGCTTGTTTTCTGTTTAGTTGGAAAGAGTTTCATGTGCATTTCCGAGCAGAAAACCTGCATCTGTCCGACCTGTGCGCTCACCCGGGAGTGTGGACTGAAACATACCTCATTCTGCATGACGGGAGCTGAGAAAGCCCAGCGCTATGAACATGCATTATGGGGAACAAAAATTCCCTAATCATTCTATTGTTTTTTATCAATGGTATTTTTGAGAAATCTGCTCTGGTGAAATCATTTGATAATCATTATGACGCTCTTTTTGGCTCTGCCCCCGCTGCTATGGCATCCCCCGGTTGCGATTGTCCCGTATAACCTGTACGCAATCATGGAGAAATTTCCATTTAGGTAAATCCGGGGTATCGCAATGCGCCATGAGCCCCCAATGGAAGCAGGGTTGGTGCAAGGAAGGGGGGGAGATCATCACTAAAAAGAGGATTTCTCCCGAGCAGAGAAATTTAAAAAAACCCGGCCCCGACACGCAACCTGTTATTCTTTCTCGTGCGGCGTGAGGTGGATAAAAAGCGAAACTCCTGCTGCGATGATGACGGTAAAAATACCAATTACGGCTATGAGAAAATTCGAGTTTCCGAGCAGTCCCGGATCCTGCGTAGGTATGAGTGTAGGGGTGACAGGGATGCTCACCGGAACGACCACGGTCGGAACCGGGGTCGGCGCCAGTGACGTGATATGGTTCATGGGCTGGAGCGTTCCGTATCCCTGAGCCATCTGTCCCGGTACGACATAGATCGAGCCCTCGTAATTACCGTACCCGATCAACTCCAGCCGCAGAATATGGTTTCCCGCTGAGATCCCGTTCACGATTTTTGGGGTTGTCCCGCTATAGACTCCATCGATCAGGATACTGGCGCCGGGGGGGGATGAGTACACGGTTATGCTGCCGGTTGTTATGGTCTCCACGCCGGATATTGTCGGGTTTGCAGTAGTAACAGCTGTTGTCGGCTGGGTAACCGTGACCGTTGTTTCCATGGGTGTGGCGGTTGTCGGAGATGTGGCAATGGTTGTCGGAGATGTGGCAACAGTTGTCGCTGGTGTAGTGACATTGTCGGCACTGACGGGTAGTACAATAATGAGGAGTATTGCGAGGAATACTGCGACGGGTATGACAGATTGTCCGCTTTCCTGTAACATTGATAAAATCCTGCCAGCTGGATTTACTGGTGATTTCTTGTAAACGTTACATTGTTGTGATGGGTGATAAAACCGTTTTACCCTGACACGATCCAGACCTGGAAACTGCCGGACAAAACCGTATATCAGCACCCCGGAACCTCCCTTCCCTTCTCCGGCCCCTCCCGCACCGCATACGGATCAAATCATAATACTTTTATATAACTCAATGCCAGTCCACTGTGTATAACGGGAGTTGGGAGATGAATTTCACACGGTATATCCTCCTTCTGGGTATTGTCGCTCTGCTGGTAACCGGCACAGCAGCCGGGGCAACGCTGGGTATTTCTGTAGACCGGCCAGTCAACCCGAATATAGCAGACCTGGTGCTCGCAACGACACCAGCGCCATCGTACATCACGTGCCCGCAGGGGTATGTCTGCACGATCCCCGCGGATGCGCAGAATAAGAATTACGTCATGTCCAATGACACACAGCCCTGCGGGGACTTCCAGGGCCTTCCCGAGTACTGCTACCGGGCGCAGCTGAACACGGCAGCGATCGCCATCAGCAAACAGGTTCGTCCCGTCAGCCTCGGCAACCCGGGAACAACCATGACCACCGTCGTGCCGGTGCAGCTGCTGCCGGTCGAAAGCATCAGGCCGCTCCCGGCAGGGATAGTAACGCTCATCCCGATCAGCCACCGGGTCGGCCTGGTCAGTATCAACCAGTCAAATGTCACTCCCATGACCACGAACACCGGTCTTATCCCCGTCTTCATCGCGCATAACGGCATATTCCAGTCCCTCAACCGGTTTTTCTTCGGCAGCACCTGTAACGGCAAGACCGTGGACTTCCAGACCGACAGCGCCAACTGCGGCGGGTGTGGGTGGGCCTGCCCGGCAGGCCTTACCTGTGTCCAGGGCCAGTGCGACATGGTCTGCAGCAAGGGCCTCGACACCTGCGAGTACAACTGCGTCGACCTGCAGACCGACACGGAGAACTGCGGGAAATGCGGCGACATATGCACGGCCCAGCAGACGTGCTGTTACGGGAAATGCACGGACGCTTCGGGTGATACGGCAAACTGCGGGATGTGCGGGCGCAGCTGCGGCCAGGATGAGAAATGCACGGCCGGATACTGCACCGGCCTCTGCGGGAATACCTGTGACGCCACCGCGGAGCACTGCAGCAACGGTGTCTGCACGGCTTCCCTGCCGTCGAAGTTCGTGGAGTATGATTCCACCCAGTACGAGGACCACACGGATTATTCCGCTGTTGCTACCTGTCCTGCGGCGGACAGCCAGGGATGCTGGATACGGATGAGTTCATCCCGTACCAGGATGGGCTCTGTTAATTATGCAGGAATTTATACCAGCAGCGAGCTTGTCACCGGTTACGACCATGTTGAACTGACCGTGGACACCCGGAATATCCCGGATGCGGTGAAAAACGGCATCCTGTCCGGCACGAGAAAAGTCTATCTTGTCATGCATGCAGCCAGTTCAGATACGGGAACCTCCAATGCCATCAACCGGGAATCCTCGCTCTGGAAGATTGCCTACAATACCGATACCAGCCACTATACGATGTACGTTACTGACATTCCGGGCAGTGATGGTTCCGGAGGAACTGAAACCCCACCCGGCCAGGGTGCCGCGGTATCAGGAGCCCGGGCTCACTATGCCGGTGCGACCGGGACGGTCACTGTGGATATCACGGATATCGTGAAGGCCTGGCTGAACGGGTCGGTGCAGAACAACGGGCTGAAACTGATGCCATACTCGGAATTCTGGCCTGAACCGGAGGACGTTGATACCAGCTACGGGTTTACTACGTATTACGATACCCTGACGGTCAGCTCGGTCTCCGCGGACGCGCCGCTGTAACCCGCTCCCCTTTATTTGGCCGGGGGGGTTCTTCACCGGAACACTGCCATCGGTTGTCGGAAGCGACCGTGACGGGAACCGGGAAGACAACCGGGGGAACGGGAAGGGAAAATCTCTCCTGGTTTTTCTTCTCCGGCCCGCTCGCCCCCCATGACCTGCGGCCCCCGCCCCACCCCGTTATCTCAGGGAGACGGCTGCTCCCTCATCCCAAGGGAAGGATCACCGGTCATAGCAGATACCTCCCCCGCAGGCCTCATCGGAGAAACAGAAGTTCCCGCACTGACCGCAGTTGTCGTTGTCATTCTTCAGGTCAACGCACTCGTTGTCGCATTTCGTGTACCCGGGCTCGCAGTCGCAGGTGCCCTTCTGGCAGGAATAGCCGATACCCGTGCAGATATTTCCGCACGAGCCGCAGTTGAAATCGTCGCTCTGCAGGTCAACGCAGCTGAAGGTGCAGTTGGTATGCCCCGGCTGGCAGCCCGTGATGACACTCTCGTTGGTGACGGACAGCTGCCCGTTCTGAGAGGAAACGTGCATGCTCATGGTACTCCCCGTGCATCCTGAAAACAGGACAAGGAGAACGGTGACAAGGACAATGGTTGTCGCGTGCAGGAGATATTTCACGTTCATGGTATTCCTGTACTCTTGATTTATAGGAAAGAATATAAAACGTATTGGCCACCGCCCCTCATTTCGATCGCCCCCCTTCCGCACCCAAGCCGGCTCCTGAGTCCTGCTTCCGGCAATACCTCCGGCATTCGCCACCGAAAAATTCTGTTAAGCCTGATAACCATGAGCGGATCAGAACAACCATACCAAGTTATTTTACGACAGGATCTCCTATTCGTATTAACCACTGGAAGGCAGACCTCCGCATGAAAATATCGCTTCTTCAGCTAAATCCCGTTGTCGGTGATCTGAAGGGAAATGCACAAAAGATAATCAGGGGAATACAGGAAGCCGGCAAAGAAGATCCGGATCTCATCGTCACCTCTGAACTCGCTCTTCTGGGTTATCCCCCCCGTGATCTCCTGCTTCAGAAAAAATTTATCGAAGAGAGCTGGCAGATCGCAGGAAATATCGCGAAAGATTGCAGGGCAGCGCCCCCCGTCCTTCTGGGTCTTGCACAGCCTAATGAATCAGCGGTCGGACGGCCCCTGTTTAATGCCGCGGCACTCATCGATAACGGTGAAGTCACGCATTGTTTTCGTAAGACGTTATTACCCACCTACGATGTATTCGATGAGGACCGGTATTTCGAACCGGCCCTGGGTGCACAGATCCTCCATCTGAAAAACCATACCATCGGGATTTCCATATGCGAGGACATCTGGAATGACCGGGATTTCTGGAACAGGCGACGGTACCAGGCCGATCCCATCGGGAACCTTGCCGCATCGGGTGCTGATCTTATCATCAATATCTCCGCTTCGCCGTTCACGGTTGGAAAACAACAGATCCGGGAGAAGATGCTCGGGAGTATCGCATCCAGATACCACATCCCGCTCGCTTATGTCAACCAGACCGGCGGGAATGATGACCTGATCTTTGACGGGAGAAGCTGTGTGTTCGGTTCATCCGGCACCCTGATCGCCCGTGCCCGATCCTTTCAGGAAGATATCCTGACTGCAGATCTTCAGTGCACGGCATCAAATCGTATCTCCCCTGCGGATTTTACGCCGGAATCTGAAATCTGGAGCGCTCTTGTTCTGGGAACGCGGGACTATGTGTATAAAACCGGGTTTACGTCAGTTCTCCTCGGGTTATCCGGAGGCATCGATTCGGCTCTGGTTGCTGCCCTCGCTGCCGAAGCCCTGGGAAAAGATCACGTACTGGGTGTCCTGATGCCCTCTCCCTATTCGAGCACGGGAAGTATTGACGATGCGCTTGCCCTGGCAGCAAACCTGGGCATCCGATCGACAACCCTGCCGATCAAACCGATCATGGATGCGTACGATGCGGTACTCCGGGAGGAATTTGCCGGCTGTCCTCAGGATCTCACTGAGGAGAACCTTCAGGCAAGGATCCGCGGAACACTCCTGATGGCCCTTTCAAACAAATCCGGCTCCCTGCTCCTGACCACCGGCAATAAATCCGAAGTGTCGGTCGGTTACTGTACCCTGTACGGGGATATGTGCGGGGCGATCGGCGTCATCTCCGATGTGCCAAAAAGCATGGTCTACCGTATTGCGCGGTGGGTGAACGACCAGAACCAGAGAAAGGTGATTCCGGAGCCGGTATTCACAAAAGCCCCGTCAGCCGAACTGCGGCCCGGTCAGACCGATCAGGATACCCTGCCGCCCTACGATCTTCTCGACGGAATCCTGTATCGCCACGTTGAACTCCATGAATCCCCGGAGGAGATTGTCAAATCCGGATATCCGGAAAAAACGATTTTTCAGACGCTCCACCGGGTAAAGGCCGCGGAATTCAAGCGACGGCAGGCAGCCCCCGGATTCAAAGTGACCGATCGTGCGTTCGGTACGGGATGGAGAATGCCGATAGCAGCAAAAGAGTGGTATGCTGACTGATCCCGCCTGCACGTTACATGAAGATTCTGATACGTTAACGGTCGGCAGGGATTTTTTATGAGGTGAAAATCCGGTTGTCAACCGCTGACGTATCAGAACCCCCGTCCGGGGAGAATCACGTATCTTTTTCCTGGCAGAGAGAGAGAAACCGCTCCACAACCCCATCGTTCCGCACCTCAGGGTGGAACATCATCCCGAAGAGCGGAATGTCCGGGTGGCGGACAGCCTGGACACCGCTGTCCGAGACTGCCATCACCACCCATCCCCGGGGCGGGTCGCAGGTGAAGGAGTGCAGTTCATATGCCTGGAATGCCGGGCTCACGCGAAGGAGCGGGTCCGGAGTACCTGCCCGGACCATCGTCATCCCGATCTCGCACCCCGGACGGATTATACCTCCGAAAACCAGGCAGAGGATCTGCATCCCGGCACAGATCCCAAGTACCGGGACAGAAATGTTCCGGAGCCAGGAGAACTCCTGCATCCTTGCGGCAAAGAGGTTGTCTTTCAGGGCTGTCCCACAGAGAATAATTCCTGTGGCGCCTTTCAGATCTTCGCTTCTTATCTCAGAAAAATGCCTCTCCCTCCACTCCCGCCCGGCCCTGCCCACGATGCGGGCGACAGGGCCCACAAACTCGTCCCGGGAGAGAGAATG
>PMKW01000198.1:20256-21105 GCA_003157895.1 Methanoregula sp.
GATCCTCCTGGTAAAGAAAGGGGCATCCAGTACCAGGGTCTCGTACTCCCCGCCTTCACCGGTGAGGGTGATGCGGTGCTTCCGGGCGTACTGCTTCAGATCCTCCAGCGCTTCCCGGTCGATCTTCCTCCCCAGCCAGGCTGCATTAAAAGGGGCGGAGAAGACACCGGTGACAATGGCCCAAAAGCCGGTCTCGATCAGCCGCTCCATGTAGGCCTCCTGGTCCGTGTACCAGAGCGGGTTGAAACACCACAAGTCCAGGTCCCGGCAGATGCGCTGGATCCGGGTAGCCTGATATACGGAAAGGAGGGCCCCGGTGACCACACCCTCGATTCCATGGCGTTCCACGGCAAGACTGATGGCCCGGGAGAGGTCCGAGAGCTCGGTCTCCTCAATTCCATCGGTCTCCACGGTGACAAGGGGGAGACCGGCAGCCTCCGCCTGCAGGGGGACCAGGTGCACGTTGGGGGTATGGAACATGTAGCTCTCTTCGTTCCGGGAGCGGACCGATATGAGGCATGCTACCTCCTCTTTTTGCATTGCCATAAAACAGGCAAAAAGAGAATCCTTACCGCCCGAACAGAGAATCCCGAGTCTCATTCCATTCACACTGGTCCTTTCAGGTTCTTGAATCTCTCCCTTTCAGGTTCTGATGCCCTCGCGGCTGACTGGGGAATTTTACCGGTGTGAAAGAGGGGGCACCAGCCGCAGACGCAACAGAACCTGATAACGTATTTTTTTTAAATAATACACCATGTATGGTGTGTATTTTTATCAGTTTATTTTTAAAATGAATACCTCAGATGCGAGGGATGGGAGCTTTTCCCCGGAGGTCAAATCTGTGTTTAA
>PMKW01000036.1 GCA_003157895.1 Methanoregula sp.
AGGCTGCAGCGGGGAGAAACGATACGGGTTGGAAACGGAGACGATTACCGGGAGGTGCAGCCCGAACGGGTGATGGGACAGGCCCGGCCCGGCCGAAAGATCGTGTATACCGGTGACACCCGGGCTATCCATTCCCGTATCATGGATATAGCCGGTAACGCGGACCTCCTGATTCATGACGCCACCTTCGATGAATCGGAAGCCGACCGCGGTGCAGAGTTTTTCCATGCCACCGCCCGGCAGGCAGGTGAGGCTGCAGCGGCCCTTAATGCACGGACTCTCGTCCTAGTCCATACCAGCTCGCGATACACCGGTTCAGAAGCGCATATCAGTGACGCAAGAATGGCATTCACCGGGCCGATCATAGCTCCCAATGATCTGGATATGATTGAAGTAATGTTCAGGGACTAATTATCCCTGACCTGCAGGTACACTCTCTGTATATATAAGAAGTATATTTTACCTCCACGCTCCCATTGATGATCATACAGCACAGTACCAATAACGCGTAGCGTTGACGATACCAATACCATATCGCAACAATATGCACGGACGCTTGTGTGTGGAGTGAGAATATGCAGAATAATGACGTAAATGATGTGCTGGTCTACCGGCTCGGTACAGGATGTGATCTTGCCGATGTTGCCGAGGGGAACATCTATCAAGGCAAGGTGCAGGGCTTTGCCAATTTCGGCATGTTCGTCCAGCTGAACGACCGGATCAAGGGTCTTGTACACAAGAGCAATATCAAAGGTGACCATAATGAGCGGGATTCCATCCTTGTCCGTGTCCGCCAGATCCGCCCGAATGGTAACATCGATCTTGAGGAAATGACGGTCCAGGTCTACCAGGTCCAGAATGTGGAGCGGAAATCCACGACTGTCAGGATTGCGGAACTTTCCTCAAAATTAGGGAAGACCGTTGCCATCGAAGGCGAGATCGCCCAGATCAAGCAGACCAGCGGCCCCACCATCTTCACCATTGTCGACGAGACGGGGACCCAGAACGCGGCTGCGTTTATCGAGGCCGGCGTAAGGGCGTATCCTGAGGCAGAACTGGGCGATATAGTCAAAGTCATCGGCGAAGTGATGATGCGGAACAACCAGCTCCAGATTGAAGCTGATATGCTCACGATCCTCTCCGAAGAAGAAGCTGCTGGTGTACGGGAGCGGATTGAGAAAGCGCTGGATATCCGATCGGAACCGGAAGACATCCCGCTCCTGATCAAAAGCGATGTCATGGAGCGGCTCCGCCCCGAGATGAAAAAAGTAGCAAAAATTATCCGGAAAGCGGTCTTTACATCACAGCCGATCATCCTGCGCCATCACGCAGATGCCGATGGTATCTGCTCCGCGGTCGCTATCGAGCAGGCCGTTGTTGCGCTGATCCGCGAGAGTGGCGGGGACTTTGATTCTGACTATTTCCTCTTTAAGCGTGCCCCTTCGAAAGCACCGTTCTATGAGATCGAGGACATCACACGGGACCTCGATTTCTCGACAAAAGACCACATCCGGTTCGGGCAGAAGATGCCGCTCGTGCTCCTTACGGACAATGGTTCGACAGAAGAGGATGAACCGGCTTACAAGATCGCGAGCGTATACGACATCCCGTTCGTGGTCATCGACCACCACCACCCGGATGCGACCATCGACAAGTACCTGCAGGCCCATGTCAATCCCTACCATGTCGGGGGAGATTTCGGCATAACAGCCGGTATGCTGGGAACGGAGGTCGCACGGCTGATCAACCCGAAGGTCGAGCTGCTCATCCGCCATCTACCGGCTGTTGCCGGTGTCGGTGACCGCAGCGAAGCACCGGAGCGGGCACTCTTCCTTGCCCTTGTAAGGGACCAGTACCCGGAAGAGGCCTGCAAGGACATCGCCCTTGCTCTCGATTACGAACAGTTCTGGCTCCGGTTCAATGATGGCAGGGAGATTGTTAAGGATATCCTGAACATCACCGGCAATACCGAACGGCATAAAAAACTTATTAGTCTCCTTGTTGACGGGGCGAACACCATGATCGAGGACCAGATGAGCGCCTGCATGCCTCACGTCGTTCCACGGCTCCTGAAAAACGAGGCCCACCTGTTCCTCATTGACGTTGAGATCCATGCCCACAAATTCACGTTCCCCCCGCCAGGAAAAACATCCGGGGAGGTGCATGACCGTCTCTGTAAGCAGAATGCGGGTAAACCGGTTGTCACCATCGGTTTTGGCCCTGATTTTGCTGTCCTCAGATCAAGGGGCGTGCTCATGAACATCCCCCGTATGGTCCGGGAACTCCATAACGAGATTCCCGGAGGCGGTATCAGCGGGGGCGGGCACCTTGTTGTTGGCAGCATAAAATTCGTGGAAGGTATGCGCGATGTAGTTCTGGAAGCATTGATCCAGAAGATAGCCGGTGCAGATATCCAGAAACTCTGAAATTGCACTCCGTTTAAGGAAAAAACCACGAATTTTGACCGGAAACCTGACAATGGGAATACGGTAAAGCACTTCCGCCAATGAACAACCGGAGCACCAGATATATGCTTTCTGGTCGAAATTACGTCCAAGACAAAGAAAAAAGACCGTATTTTTGACCTCAAGATCAGTTATTTATATATAGCAGTTGATCTATATGAGTTTTTAAGCGCTGAGGCACACCATGTCAGCAACCAAAAGATTACGCGAGACCTACAACGAGACCCAGCACAAGATTGTCCAGTACCTCAACTCGGGTATAACCAAGGGGAAACATTATTTCAAATCAAAATACATTGCAAAAGACCTTGGATTATCTCCCAAAGAGGTAGGGACAAACATGGCGATCCTTGCCGACAGCTGCAGGGAACTTGCTATTATCCGGTGGAGCTATTCGAACAGCACGACGTGGATGGTTACGCCACGTCCGATCTAATTTTTTTTAAATTTCCCGATTTTTCCCTATCATGGAAAAGATTCTAGAATTTGAATCCCAAATTGAATTTGTAGCAGATATAAATGACAGGAAAGACTGTCTTATGTCACAGGACCCTACGCAGGATGATCCCGGCGCACTCTGGTTTAACATTGATATCCCGAAAGGGCATTCCCTCAAAACCGGTGACCGCATCCGGATCTCTGTCGAGAAGGTATAGATCAGTCTTTTTAAAAGGCTTGGTCACAACTCCGGGATGCCGGAAGTCAGCTGTCTGGTCTGACCGGTCATGCCAGAGTTTTTATGCCCACAGGGTTTTACATCTGATTAATGTTCACCCGCAAAAACCCGGCCCTGGTGTGTTTTGCGATGCTGGTTGTCGCACTGCTTTTTTCCGGCTTTACAACCCTCAGTATAGGGGATGCAGGGTATGCAAACAATACGATATCACTCAGAATCACCAATGCAGGCGGGCTTTCCGGGGGTTATGTCCAGGTGACCGTGTACGAGATTAACAATAACCAGCAGGAAGAGACTGACGTGTTCTATGCACCACTCTCCCTGCAGCAGGGTGAGAATACCGTACTCGTCCCCGGAACACTGAAACCCGGGCAGTACAAACTCTATATCTATCTTATCGAGAATGGCGAACGGAAAGCCGCAGCCATCCGGGATATCGTGGTGAATTAGATGGAAACCTCAAGAAAAGACCTTCTCGACGCGGCCCGGGGCCTTGTTCCTGCAGATATTGTCTGCAAAAATGCCAGTATTTTCAACCCGTTCACCTGTTCCTGGGAAACGGGCACGCTCGCTATAATGGATGGTATTGTTCTTGGTATCGGGGAATATACCGGGAAAATTGTGCACGATTTCACGGGGCTGTACATTGTCCCCGGTCTTATCGATGCCCATGTGCACATCGAGAGCTCGCTGTTAACCCCCCGCGAATATGCCCGGCTGGTGGCTTACCACGGGACAACGACCGTTGTTGCGGATCCCCACGAGATCGCCAACGTGAACGGTACAGCAGGTCTTGAGTTCATGCTTACCGAACGGAAAGGTGCAGCTGCCAACATCCTTTACCTGCTCCCGTCCTGTGTCCCTGCAACACCCATGGAGGTCGGCGGGGCGACACTGGATGCCGCCAGCCTCCGGCCGTTCATGGGAAGAGGAGGAGTCCTCGGGCTGGGAGAGATGATGAATATTCCCGGTGTCCTTGCCGGTGAACCGGGCATTCAGGAAAAACTTGCACTTTCACCAGTCCGCGACGGCCATGCCCCGCAACTCCTGGGAAGAGATCTTAATGCCTACATCCTTGCCGGGCTCCAGAGCGATCATGAATGTACAACTCTTGCCGAAGCACAGGAGAAACTGGAGCGGGGGATGTATATTTTCATCCGGGAAGGATCAACCGAGCGCAATATCGCCGCACTCATTCCCCTTGTCAGCCCCTCAACCGTCTCCCGCTGCTGTTTTGCCACTGACGACTGCCATGCAGATCTGCTGATGGAGAGCGGGCATATCGACCGCTGTATCCGGAAAGCCATCGAATGCGGCCTTTCCCCGGAACTCGCCATCCGGATGGCGACCCTTTCCCCTTCAGAGCGATTCGGCCTGACTGACCGGGGGGCGCTGGTGCCGGGAAGACGGGCCGATTTCTGCGTTATCGATGATCCGCGCCGGTTCGCAGTAAAAAAGGTGTTCCGCAGTGGCGTGGAAGTCCCGTATTCAAAGCCTGCAGAGACCGCGATCCCGCCAGAATCATTCCATTGCACAACACCGTCTGCCCGGTCCCTCCGCATCACCGGGTCCGGCACTGCACGCGTTATCGGTCTTATCCCCAACCAGATCATCACGGAACTGCTCGCGTATGCTGTTGATGAACAGACCCTCCCGGACCTGAGCCGGGATATCCTGAAAGTGGTGGTGGTCAACCGCTACCGGCCGGGGCCCTGCGCGGTCGGGCTGGTCCACGGGTTCGGTTTTAACGGCGGTGCAATTGCAACCAGCGTTTCCCACGATACCCATAATATCGTGGCGGTTGGGACGAGCGACCCGGAGATCCTCTGGGCAATCGACGAAGTGATAAAAGCACGGGGCGCCATGGTCGCAGTCAGGGGCAATACCCGGACGATCCTCCCGCTTGACTGCGCCGGCCTGATGTCGACTCTGCCCTACCCGCAGGTGGCTGCCCGGCTGGCAGAATTGCACAGGACAACCGGGCTCATGGGGGGAATTACGGACCCCTTTATGTACCTCTCGTTCCTTACCCTCACCGTCATCCCCTCCCTGCGCATCACAGACCGCGGGATGTTCGATGGTGTCGCATTCCAGGATATGCCGCTCTTCATCAGTTAAGAAAGCACCGCCCTGCAGAAAAACCGGGGTTTTTCCACCAGACTTTCTGTTACGAACCCCGCTTCAGTCAAAAGTATTACTTAGTCATAGCCTTCGACTGTCTCCTGCAGGAAGACACAACCGGTTTTTACTCATGTTTGGGACGGAAGCGGATTTAAAACGGTTTTTTTACCCGCTTTAAAATTCCATGATCCATTCATCAGTTGTCATCACGCGGGCAAACCGTTGCTGCTGGGTGACAAGGATTGCCCGGTGGAGGTCGGCAGCGCTGATGGAGCCGGCATGGTTGGAGAGCGGGAGCGTACCTGTTGCATCGGCAAGAAAGTTCACGGCATAGTTCCGGTGGAATGCCTGCCTTGCCGTGGTGTCGCAGCATATCTGGGTCATATAGCCGGCGATGGTGATGGTGGAGATCGAATGCTCCTGCAGCCAGTTCTCAAGAGAGGTGCCGGTAAAACTTCCCGGCAGGTTTTTCTCTATAATGACATCAGCATGCCGGTGCTTGATCTCATCGTGGAGTTCCCACCCGGGCGTCCCTTTCCGGAACGTGACTGCCTCCGGCGCTGTGTTGGTATGCCGGATGACGATGACCGGAACGCGGCCGTCGTGGGCCCAGTCCATTGCCTTAAGAATATTATCGAGGCTCCCGGTCGGGTGGGTCACCGGGAGTTTGCCGGTAAAATATTCGTTCTGGACATCGATGACCAGCAGGGTTTCTTTCATTTTTCTCCTGAGTATGTATCGGAAGATTCCGTAATACGCTTTATTGTCCCGTATCCCTGCGAGACCGACAGCCCGATACCGAGGTAATCCGGGATAGTGAGATTTGTAACGAATTTTCCGAGAAAGACCATCACGTTTTCCCGGCCGATCCGGTCCCTGCGGAACCGCACCTTCGCCTCGCAGCTGACCGGGATGGTTATGCCGTAGTCGAGCGATTTGGCAAGCGTATGCAGGTGGGCAGCAAGGAGTTTCTGCATGAAGGCATCCCTTTGCAGCTTGCCNNTTCAGGTCATAGAACTTTTTTGCATGCTGCTGGTTCAGGGCAAGCCATGGAGTCAGGAATTCGTACGTGATACTCGCATCTGCCACTCCGAACGGTTCAGACCGGATTGCCGGGTCGCGTGCTGTTATGCGGCAGGTACTCTCACCGGTACCCAGTATCGTCCGGTCATGCGTGGACCGGCAGAGCCAGCCGGCGCCCTGGCTGATGCCGATCATGATGAGACCTGTTTTTATCTGTTTGCACTGGAGGACCGGGTATCGATGAATGAATCCGGCAGTATCGTCCTTATGGAGCGTTATATACTCAGCCATTTTTTTATTGAGAAAAGAGCGGAGCTCATCGGCGGAGAACCTGAGCGGGTATTCCGGTTCTAGGGAAAGGTTGTACATCCGGAGGATCATGAAGGGGACCTGTCAGAAGGGAAGGTGCGGGATCACCCGGTAGTGATACCGGGGGCGTTTATTTTTTCAGGGATTGTTGCCGTAACCGTTGAGCGTGCTATTTCCAGGACGGTAAAACGCTTGACAGCTGAAACGGTATTTGTGTTATCGGAGATACCGATAAAGTAGTCGCCGGGGATCTGGATCTCACCGGATACCGACCAGGTATTGGTCCCGCAGCTTCCTGCTGACACAACCGTTGTGGAGGAAACCAGCTTTGCAGCGGTTATATTGGTGGTATTGGTGGTTGCGGAGCTGACAGCAAAGATGGAATACCGGAGTTCTTCACCCGCTGCGAGATTCGTTGTCCCACTGATAGTGAATATCTCTCCGGCATCCTGGTCGCTCACCGGGTTTATCTGGATAGAGGGCGACTTGTTCACCATCGTGGGGCATGACATCACGGTCGGAGTGACCGATGGCAGTGAACGGATAAGGATCTCCCGGGATATACCGCAATCGGAAACAATCCGGTAGCGTCCGGGAGCCCAGCCCGTGGTGATAAACCGGTATGGCGTAGTTGATTCACCGGGTTTCAGGCTCGTGGAATTGCCGGGTGCCGGGTTCTCATCCCCCATCCGGGTGACCCACCGGCCGTTCCCCTTCTGGTAACGGACGGAGAACAAGGGCGGGTTGGCTGTGCAGGAAAGGTCATGGTCTCCGTCATTGGTGATAACAAATTCCACTACTTCACCGAGGTTGTATACGTCCGTATCCATTTTGATCAGCTTCGCCGAGTCTTCCGGTTGTGCAAGGGTCAGCTGGTATTTTGCAATTGATGGCGGTGTGGAGGTATTTAATGTACCGGCACTCTGGTTACCTGTTGCGAATGGATGCGTGCATCCTGCGGTACAGAGAATGCACGCAAGCAGGAGAACGATGAGGGATATTCGCAGGTTCATAAGGTTACCGGTATCCGGCTGGACAAATAACATCGGTATAGGCAGGTAAATATTTTTTTTACCGGTTCTGGTGAATATGCTGGTTAAAAAGGGGGCTCTCAATTAATGAGGATACGATTGCAGAAATAAAAAAAACACTAAAAAAATTTTACAGAATTTCACGCAGAATTAAATTTTTAAATTTTTTTACTTGTAGAAATCCTCTTTTCAAATGATGATCACCCCCCTTGCGCCAACCCTGCCCCTATTAGGGGCGGGGATGCATTGCGATGTCTCGGTATTACCTGAACTGAAAATTTCTCTATAATTGCGTACAGGTAATATGGTACAATTGCAACCGGGGGATGCCATAGCGGCGGGGGCAGAGCCCAAAAGAGCGTCATAATTAATATTAAAATGATTTCTACAGAGCAATTTTTTTATATTCACAGCACCTTCGTCCCCGTCACCGCGGCCAGAATCAGGATAATAACCGGCTGGTGGACAAGATAAATAACGAGCGAGTGCTGCCCGAGAAATGAAAGGGGCACCGCGATCCGGTCCGGCAGGTACGGGACCGCGAGCCTGCGGACACCCCCGGAATACAGGTAATCCCCCATACCTATCCCAAAAAGCACGGCACCGAACCAGGGGATGAGCGGGGTATAGTCAACAGATACGAACGATACGGGATAGATCCCGAGCGGCAGAAGCCAGATGGGTCCCTGAATGGTCCCGATAAAAAAACCGCCTGCAATGCAGAGAAGCCCGAGCAGAATATTGTATCGCTTAAACCGGAAAAAGAGCGGGAAGAGCATCACCGAGACACCAATGAGATGCAGGATGCCGAAAATGACAAAACCCTCGCGCAGGTACAGCCACGTTGCAAACGTAACCAAAAGACCGAGCGCAAAAATCCCGGCCCCGCGGTACAGGAATTTCTTTACAAGTGAAAAACCGGAGAGTTTTACAGCCGATCGGGCATGACTGACAACAAGTGAGATGCCAACTATGAAAAGGAAGAGCGATGCAGTTGTCATCGCAAAATAGCGCCAGAAGCCGGTCGCGACATTGACAGGTGCGATCATAAAAAAATTCAGGTCGAAAATCGTATGGAAAAGGATCATCATGAGAATCGCGATCCCCCGGGCGATATCTATCTCCCGGAAGCGCGAGGCAGAATCCATATAACAAAGTGATCGCTGTTTTCTGATATGTTTACTGTCCGGTCCGGCCGTACTATCAAGGTCCATGCGAATATCCTTAAGCACCGGCCCGGATATTCTCTAAACAGGAAGATACATGACACTGGAAAAGGACGAGCATGTCATTGAAGCAATCGGGAAATGCCGGATTGTGATCCGGAACGGTCAGGTTGTTGAAGTCGGAGATGCACAGATCCAGGACTGCCCGCTCGCAAAAAGGTTTGCCTTTCCGGTCCCGGATATCGGGAAAGATTCGGTAAAAGCCAATATTGAGCACCGGATAAAAGTGTTTGGTATGTGTACACCCGGACGCGAGGTGATGGACACGAGGGAGTTTGTCGGGTTCGGGGCTTCCGAGCTGCTCAGTTTCGGCCTTCATAAGGGATTGCTCGATGCAGTCGTTCTTGCCTGTGACGGAGCAGGAACCGTTGTTGTGACAAACCCGGCAATGGTACAGGGAATTGGCGGCAGGATGTCCGGGCTGGTCTCGACTACTCCCTACAAGGAGGTGATGGACCGTATCGAGAAGAGTGGAGGGTACGTACTCGACCGGGAGCACGCATCGATAGACCAGCTCGCCGGGGTTGCACTGGCACTGGTGCGGGGATTTCGGAGGATTGCGGTCACGGTTGCACAGCCGGAAACAGCGGCGGCCATCCGCAGGATCCACCCCAAGACCCTGATATTCGGTGTCCATGTTACCGGCCTTTCAAAACCGGAAGCTGAAACACTCGTCAATGCTTCTGACCTTGTGACCTCCTGCGCATCGCGCACAATCCGCGATTCTGTCGGGAAAGATGCATTGGTGCAGGCAGGGACTGCAATCCCCATCTTTGCCATGACCATGGCGGGAAAAATCTTAATTATGGAAAAAATACGCCTGTCCACGGAACCTGTTCTCGTAAAATCCACAAAACTGCCGGTACTTGGAGACCAGCAGCCGGATCCGCTGGTATAGTATACCAATATAATATCGCAATTTTTATCAGCACATACTATAACTTTTTATCCAGGAGAACAGGGAAATCTCCTAAGGAGATAGTATATGACGACACCAAAAGGATTTATCGATGAATTTATGGGATTTCTCATGAAATACCAGGTTATCGGTCTTGCAGTTGCAGTCATCATCGGTGGAGCTGCGGGTAAGCTGGTTACTGCGATGGTCACCGATATTATCATGCCTATTATTGCCGTCATTATTCCTGGTGGAGACTGGAAAACGACTATCGTTAATGTCGGTCCGATAAAATTTCCTGTTGGTGATTTTATCGGCGCTCTTATCGATTTTATCATTATTGCGCTCGTGATATTCCTTATTGTTAAATTTATGATAAAGGGCGACACGTCGCAAAAGGTTTAATCCTTTTTTTACTCCCGATAACTGATACCATGATGCGGGGCGTGAAAGAATTTAATAAGAGATAGCGCGCGATCCGGACTTGGGCGTATTCCTTATGCACTTAAATGGTTTTTTTTCCGGAAAAAAGCAGTGATTGTTGTTTTTTTTAAATAATCAAGCAAAATGACTTTATAGGGCTTATGAGATATTATTTGAATATTACCCGGTCACCCGGGCTGCACACCCATGATCTCCGTCCTCTATGCAGATGATGAATCACTGCTTCTTGATGTGACCAAAACCTATCTTGACCGGACCGGGGAGTTCTGTGTCACCACTGCAAATTCCGGACCGTCTGCACTGGATCTGCTTGCAACCACACAATTCGATGCTGTCATCTCCGATTACCAGATGCCAGTGATGGATGGAATCGAATTGTTAAAACACGTCCGGGCTGCCTCTCCGAATCTGCCCTTCATTATGTTCACCGGAAAAGGACGCGAGGAGATCGCGATCGAGGCTTTTGAAAACGGAGCCGATTTTTATATTCAGAAAGGAGGTGCACCAAAACCGCAGTTCAAGGAACTTGCCCACAAGATCAAGAGTGCTGTTGGCAGACGACAGGCAGAAGATACGGTGAAACTGGTAAACCGGAAACTCCAGTTGCTTGCCAGCATCACCCGTCATGATATCATGAACCAGCTGACTGCGCTTAAAGCAGATCTCGATAGTGCAGAGGAAGTTGAGACGGATCCGGAAAAACGCGACCTGATACGGAAGGGGCAGCGGATTGCAGCAACCATCGAGGAACAGATCCTGTTTACCCGGGATTACCAGAAGATGGGGATAAACACACCGGTATGGCAGAACGTGAGCGAAAGTGTATGGCGGTCTGCCCGATCGTTCCTGATGCAGGATGTAAGGATCGAGATCGACCGGTCGGATCTTGAAATATTTGCAGACCCGCTCCTTAAAAAAGTTTTTTACAATCTCATCGATAATTCACTGCGCTATGGCGGCGATGCAATGAATCTCATCCGTTTATCCTGCCGGGAGGACAATAAGGGTCTGGTTTGTTCATATGAAGATAATGGCAGGGGAATCCCGCAGGAGAACAAGCCGCACATATTCGAGCGTGGCTTTGGCAAACGCATGGGGCTTGGCATGTTCTTCGCAAAGGAAATCCTCACCATTACCGGTCTTACGATTATTGAGAACGGTGAGTCCGGGATGGGTGCACGGTTCGAAATTATCGTACCAAAAGGGGCATACCGCTTCACCTTAAAAAAGTAAGGATACGAAAAGTGCGAGGGATGGGATTCGAACCCAAGAACTCCTGCGAGACCAGGCCCTGAACCTGGCGCCGTTGACCTGGCTTGGCTACCCTCGCGCCTGTATAGATTACCTGCCGGATTTAATAAAGGTAAGGTGAAAAGAAAATTCCTTATTCTTTTCGTTAAGGTTTCCNNTCGCGGAGCTCGTTTCTCCGGATCTTGCCGGAGATGGTCTTGGGCAGCGATTCCACGTACTCAATAGCACGCGGATACTTGTAGGGAGCCGTAACTTTCTTGACATGGTTCTGGATCTCCCGGGTCAGATTGTCTGATGCCTGGTGACCGGGTTTTAAAATGATAAAAGCCTTGACGATAAGGCCACGGATATCATCGGGAGAACCGACCACAGCAGCTTCCTGCACTGCCGGGTGCTCGATTAAGGCACTCTCGACCTCGAACGGCCCGATACGGTACCCGGAGGACTTGATCACATCATCGTCCCTGCCGATAAACCAGAGATAACCGTCTTCGTCCCTGTATGCCTTGTCACCGGTGTAGTACCAGTCGCCGACAAAGGATTTTTTGTTTTCTTCATCATTGGAGAGATACTCGCGGAACATCCCGACCGGACGCGGTTTTACGGAGACCGCAATTTTCCCCTCCTCATGGAGTCCCACCGGCTTGCCGTGGTCGTCGTGCAGTTCGATCTGCCATCCCGGAGAAGGCCTTCCCATGGATCCGTATTTCGGTTTCATGCCGGGGAACGTGCCGATGCAGAGGACGGTTTCGGTCTGGCCGTAGCCTTCGTAAATGGTGAGACCGGTCGCGTCTTTCCACGCCTTGATTACTTCCGGGTTGAGCGGTTCGCCGGCGCTCACGCAGTGGCGCAGCTCGGAGAAATCGAACTTGTCGAGATCGGCAAGGATCAGCATCCGGTAGATGGTCGGGGGACAGCAGAACGTGGTGACGCCATACTTCTCGATGAGTGGCAGGATCTCCGTGGCATTGAACCGGCTCCGGATATCGTATACAAAGATTGCGGAACCCTCGATCCACTGGCCGTAGAACTTCCCCCACGCGCTCTTCGCCCAGCCGGTATCCGAGAGCGTGAAATGGAGATCGTTTACCCGGAGGTCGTGCCAGAACCGTGCGGTCACGATATGGCCCAGCGGGTAACTATGTTCGTGGACAACCATCTTGGGCTCACCTGTTGTTCCGGAAGTGAAGAATATAACGAGCGGATCGGTGCTCTTTGTTTTCTTCGCTCCTGGCATGTTGATGATCTTTGCAGATACCGGTGCGGGATAGTTGAGTTCCACCGGGTAACTTATCCAGCCCGGTCTTTTCCCGTCAATCAGCATCCTGCAGGTGAGCGACGGGCATTCCTTTGCTACCTCGTCGATCTTGTCTGCATACTCCTGCATGGTGATAACCATCTTGATATCGGCAAGATTGATCCGGTATTTGAGGTCCTTGGGTGTGAGCATGGTCGGCGCCGGGCAGTAGATGGCCCCGCGCTTGATTAAGGCAATCGTGAACGTCCACCACTCCGGGACGCGGGGCAGCATGATCAGGACACGGTCTCCCTTGTTCACACCATATTTGATCATCATATTGACGATCTGGTTGGAGAGTCGCATAAGGTCCCAGAAAGTGAACTTCTTCTCTACGCCTTCCTGGTTCACCCAGATCATCGCCAGCTTGTTCCGATCCTTGTTTGCCCAGGCATCGATCACATCGAAACCGAAGTTAAAGTATTCGGGGATAGCGATCCGGAAATTTTTATACATTTCATCATAGTCCGGCATGTTATGATCTTCAGGAGTCAGGACCGGGCCAGCGGATGGGAGGGTCGTTGCACCAATAGTGCTTGTCCCATTGCCTTTGGCGAGGTGCGTAGTGCACGCTTCGTTGATCCAGTCCGATCGCGAGATCTTCTTTTTTGCACACGACCTGTCTATTGTACCAGTCAGTTCGTCATCCATGGTAACAGAAAATCGCACCATACAGATTACATTAGTGGTGCATTTTTAAACGTGTTACGATTGGTTTGTGCACCAGATAATTGAGGGCGGGTACTCTTTTCCCGGGTGGCCGGGAGGAAAAAAAGGATGCAGGCGATTATTTCAAACCGGTGTACTTTTTCAGTTCAGCTGCCCGGAGATCGTTGCGTTTTATTTTACCGGAGATAGTCTTTGGAAGTTCCGCGAGGAATTCGATCTCCCGCGGGTACTTGTAGGGTGCGGTTGTCCGCTTCACATAGTTCTTGATGTCCCGGATCAGGGATTCCGAAGGTTCATATCCTTTGTTCAGGACAACGAACGCCTTCACGATCGTCCCACGGATCCGGTCGGGAGACCCGACTACCGCGGCTTCCTGCACCGCAGGATGTTCAAGCAGGGCGCTCTCTACTTCGAACGGCCCGATCCGGTACCCGGAACTTTTAATGACATCGTCGCTCCTGCCGATAAACCAGAAGTACCCGTCATCGTCCCTGCTGACCTTGTCACCCGTGTAATACCAGCCTTTGACAAACGACTTTTTGTTCTCCTCGGGGTTGTCAAGGTATTCCACAAATAACCCCGGTGGCCGGGGGTTGCAGCCGATGGCAAGCCTGCCTTCCTCGTGGTTGCCAACGGCTTTTCCCTCATCGTCATGGACCTCGATCCTCCACCCGGGTGAAGGCTTGCCCATGGAACCGGGCCGGAGCTCGACAGAGGGGAATACCGCAACGCAACAGGCAGTTTCGCTCTGGCCGTAACCCTCGCAGATCGTTAGGCCGGTCCCCTCCTTCCAGACACGGATCACTTCAGGGTTGAGTGGTTCGCCGGCGCTGGTGCAGTGGCGCAGGGACGAAAGATCAAACTTCTCCAGATCAGCAAGGATCAGCATCCGGTAAATAGTCGGGGGACAGCAGAAGGTGGTGATCTGGTACTTCTCAAGAAGGGGAAGAACCTCGGTTGCCTGGAACTTCCCGGTGAAATGATAGACAAAGATGCAGGCACCTTCAATCCACTGGCCGAAGATCTTGCCCCATGCGCACTTGGCCCAGCCGGTATCGGAGACCGTGAAGTGGAGATCGTTATGCCTGACATCCTGCCAGAGTCGTGCCGTCACGATATGCCCCAGCGGGTAGCCATGGTTATGCAGCACCATCTTCGGCTCGCCCGTAGTACCGGACGTGAAATAGATCAGCATCGGATCCATGCTCCGCGTCCGGAGCGTGTCGGGAATGCTGACCGAGCGGTGGGAGACCGGGGCCGGGTAGAGGAGCTCGTACGGGAAGCTTGCCCAGCCATTCAGGTCGCCGTCAGCAAGGAACCGCACCGTGAGGGTCGGGCATTCATTACAGATCTCCTCCACCTTGGGTGCATTTTCGATATCCGTGATGATCATACGGAACTTTCCCTTATTGATCCGGTATTTTATATCCCGTGGCGTGAGCATGGTGGGGCACGGTGCAAAGACCGCGCCGAGCTTGATGAGTGCGATGGCAAAGATCCACCACTCAGGAATACGGGGGAGCATGACGAGCACGCGGTCGCCTTTATTGATGTTATATTTTAAGAGGATATTGGCTGCCTTGTTCGAGAGGTTGGAGAGGTCGAGGAAACTGAATTTCTCCTCTTTTCCCTGCTGGTTGACCCAGATCATCGCCAGCTTGTTGCGATCTTTTTTTGCCCATGCATCGATGACATCAAATCCGAAGTTGTAATATTCAGGGACATCAATGGAAAATTTCTCGTACATCGTGTCGTAACTGTCTGTGCCATGCCCGCTTTTTCTCATAGAATCAGTACCAGTGTTTTTCCCGCACCTTTTTCAATGTGTTCTTTTTTCATTTCTCCTGCACAGGAAACTGTGGAAGAACCGGTTATAATGAAAGTATGGATAAGATAAGAGGACGTGTATGCAATAACCGTCGGGAGAACAGGAACTGCGATGGGACATAAAGGTTGTCCATTAGTATTATGATTGGGTGCAAAGTATAGTATAGTGGATGGCTGACAAGAAGTACGCTTCATTAAAAATTGAGAACATCGTCGCATCGGGATGTATTGCCGATTCCATCGATCTCGCCGATGTTTCCAGCAAGATCAAGAGCTGCGAACTCAATACCAAGAGGTTTCCGGGCGCAGTGTACCGGATCGAGAACCCGAAAATTGCATCGCTGATTTTCTCTTCCGGTAAGGTTGTGCTGACCGGTATCCGCGACAATAAAGCTCTTGCGGACGGCCTTGCGATCATCATCAAGTCCCTCAAGGCAGCAGGTGTCGATACATTCAAGGAGCCAAAAGTGGCTGTTACCAATATCGTCTGTTCCTACGATATCGGGAAATACATCAACCTCAACAAGGTCGTTATCACCTTAAACCTCGAGAATATCGAATACGAACCCGAACAGTTCCCGGGCCTCGTGTACCGGATCAAGGACCCCAAGATCGTTGCGCTCCTGTTCTCTTCAGGAAAGATCATCCTCACGGGAGGGAAAACCATCGAAGATATCAAGAAAGGCCTTGATTTCCTCGAGCAGAAACTCGAAAGCATAATGTAATTTTAAAAAAAAATCCAGATTTCCTTTTTTTCTGAAAATTCCAGAATCCCGCTGAACTGTTTTCCTCTCATAAAACACAGAATGGATTATGAGGATCCCCCGGATAAGGGCTCCCTGGGCATAGCGGGGCAATTTCCGGTTCCGGGAAAACCGCTAATAAAGTCTGACACGGGAAATCGATTCGAGAAAAATTTGCCATAATTTTTGAATGCGGCGCGTTGTGGGCGGTGGTACTTATCGTTATAAAAAAATTGAAGTTCTTGTAAAAATCACGACCAGTACCGGTGTGTCTGGATGAAACTGCGTTCCGCTTTTAAAATCTCGCGGTAAAATGCATCTCCCTCGGTCAGGGTCGCCAGTATCCGCGAGGCATTCTCCGGCCCGACGCCCCGGGCAGACAGGGCGATAACCGCCTTCTTCCCGCTGGAGAGGACGATATTGGCATTTTTCATGAACCGCTGCTCTACTGCCCGTTCATCCGCGGTCTTCCGGTTTTTTTTCACCATAGCGTATGACTCTTCTTCATAGGGTTTGAGTGCTGCAATGAGACGCGCCCCGCACTTCGGGCAGAGGGGGTGATCGGGGATACGTGAGACAACCGTCCTGCTCTTCCAGTCACGGCAGTTCATGCAACACAGGAGAACATCATCCTGATCAAGTCTGCGCCTGAGTATGGACAGGACTGCCTTGTCCGCAGTCGGGGGTGGGATCAGGTCCCGCGACGACAACAATCCGCCGGCACCGATCAGGGAATGGGGGCCAAGCGCAACACCGATCTCATTCTTATGGATCATCCGCACGATGGACGAGGCTGTATCAATATCCATGTACCCGGTGAGAAGTTCGCGGTAGGCTTCCTTCTGTACGATGGTATTGTCGAAAAACTCCAGGAGTCGCTGGATGCTGATCTTCTCATAGTCTGCATCGGGATCAATAGCGCCGAATTTTTTTGCGATCTGGACCAGTTTCCACTTGAAGAGCGCAGTCCGTTTCAGCGCCAGACGGATGATGCCGGGCATATGCGAGGGGTCGAGCGCAAGAAGAATATCCCGGACATCCGCCGCACAGATATCAGACGGGAGCCGCAGCAGAAACCGGTACGCATCCAGTTCGAGGCCAACACTTGTCCCGTACCTGGCAGAGATGAGGACGGAGAGGACACGGCCCAGCGCTTCGTTCGCCTTATGGCCGGCACAGACATTGCACACAACTCCGTCATCAATGTTCTCAAGCGTAATCAGTCGGTCCGTCGGTACCAGTGACCGGTTCTTGTCCATCTCCACGAGGAACTTCTCGACATACTTTACATCATCTGGGTCTTTGGTGTAATCTGATATCCTGCGGGTCCTTCGTATCCCGCCGGCTTCCTTCGCAACTGAGAACGGGACTGGGATCTGTTCGCCCTCCCATGAGGGCAGTTCCCCGTTCACTTTCTTTGCCGGCTCAACTGTCAGTTTACCATCGGCAATCTCAAGTACGCGCCAGAGCTGGCCTTTGGTGATGAAGACAGCACCGGTGTGGACCCACCCTAC
>PMKW01000151.1:0-2472 GCA_003157895.1 Methanoregula sp.
GCAGGTGCGTCTCGGCGTGTATACCCTCCCGGAACACCTCGAATCTGTGGCGGAGTCGGGGTGTGCCGTGCTCCACCTGAAAAAACCTACCCGTCAGAATACGTTGTTCTGAGGTTAACGCCCGGTACGGAGTGCGATGCCTGAATAAACAATAATATATCCCAATCTCCAAACATCACCCATATGAAGTACCTTGTTATCTGCACGCTGATCCTCGCAGGTGTCCTGATCGCGGGGTGCACAAGCCCGCAGGCGCCTCCGGCTCCCCCTGCACCGACAGCGACACCGGTAGCAGTCACGACAGTGACAACCGCCATCCCCCAGCCCTCGTTTGAAATGGGCGACCAATATCTTGATATTAAATACAATTTTAACAGTCCGACAGATATCTACACGGAGCAATTCATTGTCGATAGTCCGTCATGGGGGATAAAAATCGAGGTCAGTCCTAAGTCAGATAACCTGGAATCCTGCTGGTTTACGCTGAATGTAACGGATGTGAATACCAATCAGACGGTGGAAACCTTTGGTTATGGAAGGAATTACTCATACGAGAATGTTCAGTTGAAGCCCATGTATAAGCGTGGACAGTACAAATTTGAAATGAAAGGAAATCTCGTTACCGTTCAGGTAACCGCGGCCAAGCGGAACCCATAATGAAAAGGAGTTACTGATATGTTCGAAGACTGGATTGTCGTGATCTGCGGGGTTGTGGTGATAATTATCGTCGCAGCAGCTGCCCTGCTGCAGCTCCTTGGATCCGAGAGCCGGATGCATGAGAATACCCACAAGCTCAGGGTCTATACGGACCTCCTGAACGCGATCACCGAGCTGAACCTTGCGGGTGGCGACCCCTACAGGATGGACATTGCCAAGAAGAACCTGGCCATGACCCTCAACCGCCTGAACCTTGTGGGCAGCACCGGGGTGCTCAAGAGCACAAACGATCTCCTCGATTTCTTAAACGAGCATAAGGACAAGGAGTTCGATACGCTTCGGCTCCACAATATCCTCAACACGCTTGTCATCGAGGCGCGCCGGGACCTCAACCCCTCGCATGCCCGGAAAGTTGAGGAGGCGCAGGTACGGTACCGCTTTTTCGCCCCGCCCCGGAACAAGTAATACCTTTTTTCGAACCTGGTGTGATCCATTCCGTTGACCGGGATCTTCTGGAATAGCGAAGGGTGCTGCCCCCTCTCTCGTACCGAAAAACGTTCCGCTCTTCTCAAGCCTCAGGTTCCCTTCGGGAACCATCGGCTCCCCAGAGGGGGTGATAGTCCAATGGATGCACCTCTGACTCCCTTTGGATTCTGATGATGCAATGGATCAATTTCTGGCATAGCTATGGCCTATCGCAACGCCCCCGTGACCGAAGAAGGCAAACGCGTTCTTCTCCAGCTTCGGGTCCAAAGACCATCAGCACCCCCAACGGGGGCAGGGCTTGAGTAAGGGGGGCGACATTGTTGGTAATTGCTAAAATCCTCCGGACCTGTGGCCGGTTTTTTCAAATGTGATGTGCCTTTTATCCGGCACAAACTCTTTTTGCCTCCGCTCCGACATTGATACGACAGGAGAGCGGCAGAATTGAAAAAGGAGATCGTAGTGGGGGTGACCGGCGCAAGCGGGGCGATCTACGCCCGGCGCCTGCTGGAGGTGCTCTGTAAGGATGCGAAGGTTCACATCATTGTCTCGGACGTGGCAGAGAAGATCGCCACCTACGAGGGGGTCTCGTTCGAAGGGCTGAACGCCGAGTACCATAGCAACGACAAGCTCTTCGCCTCGGTTGCCAGCGGGTCGTACCGGTATGACGGGATGGTTGTAATCCCGTGCAGTTCCAAGACGCTTGCGGCGATCGCGAACGGCTACGCCGACAATCTGATCACGAGGGCCGCGGATGTCTGCCTCAAGGAAGGCCGGACCTGCATCCTTGTTACCCGCGAGATGCCGCTCTCGCGGATCCACATCAAGAATATGCTGGCTGCACGTGAGGCGGGGGCCACGATCATGCCGGCGAGCCCCGGGTTCTACAACCAACCGGAAACCATTGACGATCTCGTCGACATGGTGGTGGCCCGCGTGCTGGATCATCTCGGGGTGGAACATAGTCTCGGGCAGCGCTGGAGTGGTTACGATGCGTGATTTTATAGGGAAAATGCGGAAGGCAGGGCTCGTCACTGACGTGAAAAAGGCGATCCCTGCCAATATGAAGGCAGCGAAAATGGCGGCAGGGACCGACAAGCTCCTCTTTTTCCATGATCTGGACGGGCACCGGGCGGTCATGAACATGACCGCGAGCCGCAAGGCTCTTTCCCTTGCCCTCGGCATCGATGAGAATAAGCTGGTGAAGACCCTTGCCGATGCGAAGTATAACGGGAAGGTCGAGGAGGAGGGGACACTCAAAATGACGAAACCGGACCTTTCGAAGCTCCCGATCCTGCACCACTTCCCGAAGGACGCCGGCCGGTACATTAC
>PMKW01000151.1:2503-3670 GCA_003157895.1 Methanoregula sp.
GCCGTGACCTTTGCGAGCTGCACGCGGGTACCGGCGGGAATGGAGCTCCCGTACGCCGCGGAACTCCTGGGTGGGAAACTGAAGGTGAAGCGGTGCAGGAACGGCATCCGGGTGCCCGATGCCGAGATTGTGCTGGAAGGGTACATCACGGCAGAACTCACGGAGGAGGGGCCTTTCGTCGACATCACCGGGACTTACGATCCGGTCCGCATGCAACACATCATCGAATTCACCGGTATGTACACGAAGCCGGACTTCATCTACCACGGGATCCTGCCGGGCGGCGACGAACATAAGATCCTGATGGGCTGCCCCTACGAACCGAAGATCTACAGGGCCGTTGCCGGCGTGACCGAGGTCCGGAACGTTGTCCTGACCAAGGGCGGCTGCGGGTACCTCCATGCGGTGATCCAGATCAAAAAGAGCACGCAGGGTGATGCGAAGAACGCGATCATGGCGGCATTTGCCGCCCACACCTCGCTCAAGCATGTGGTCGTAGTGGACGAGGATATCAACCCCGAGGACCTGCATGACGTGGAATACGCGATCGCGACCCGGGTCAGCGGCGACCGGGATGTGATGGTGATCACCGGGGTCCGGGGTTCCTCTCTCGATCCATGCCAGCTCGATGACGGCACCAACGTGAAGATCGGGGTCGATGCAACGATGGTGCTCGGGCGCGAAGCGGACTTCACGCGGGCCACCTGGTGACCGGATGCAGCTTGATCCTGAAGATGAAAAGATCCTTGCCGGCGAGCAGGGGGAGACCCGGCAGAAGATGCTCGAACTCCTTGTGGCGCTGGGCAAGGTCTTCGGTGCAGAACAGCTTGTCCCGATTAAAAGTGCACAGGTGAGCGGGGCCTCCTATAAGACGATCGGCGAGTACGGCCTCCAGTGGCTTTCCAGTCTCGATGCAAAGGCAGTGGTCCCCGCAGTCCTGAATCCCATCGGGATGCCCCGGACCCGCTGGAAGGAGATGGGTATTGATGCGGACTTTGCGGGAAAACAACAGGCTGTGGTCGAAGCCTACGGGCGGCTCGGTATCGGTCTCGAATGCACCTGCACACCGTATTACCTGCACGAGACCTCGTTTGGCGATCACCTCTCCTGGTCGGAATCTTCCGCGGTCAGCTATGCGAATTCTGTTATTGGTGCACGGACCAACCG
>PMKW01000151.1:3731-3884 GCA_003157895.1 Methanoregula sp.
CGCCCGGAACGTGACCAGCTCAAGGCGCTCGGGGCAGCGATGGCGGCAACCGGTGCCGTTGCATTGTACCATGTTGAAGATGTTACACCGGAAGCGCAGAAAAACCGGTTTGGCATCGGGGGTCTCGAGAAGATCCCGGTGGAATTAAAAGAG
>PMKW01000189.1 GCA_003157895.1 Methanoregula sp.
GATTCACGACCATCTTCATGCACCTGTATTACTTCCCGATCGTGCTCCTGGCCTACCGCTACCTGTACCGCGGCCTTGTACCTGCAGCGCTCCTTTCGCTCCTCTATGTCGCACAGGTGTATTTTTACAATCCCGGACAGCCCGATGTGATCGACGGCGCCTGGTACCGTTTCCTGGTGTTTGTCGGGATTGCAGCAGTTATCGCATATCTGTCCGAGCAGCTGATGAACCACCAGAAAGCCCTGGAGAAAAGTGAACGGAAGCTGAAACTGCACACGGATTTCACCTCAGACTGGGAATTCTGGATCGACACCGGGGGGAATTTCATGTACATAACTCCCTCCAGCAGGGCCATCACCGGCTACACCCCGGATGAATTTTTTGCAGATCCGGGGATGCTGGTCCGGATACTACATCCGGATGACCGCGCTGCCTTCACCCGCCATCTGGAAACCTACCTGTCAGATTTCCGTTCCTCCACCTTAGAGTTCCGCATTATCCGGAAAGACGGACAGACACGCTGGATCGAACATGTATGCCAGGCCATGTATGACCAACAGGGCACCCTGATAGGACGGCGGGGGAGCAACCGGGATATCACCGAACGCAGGAGGCTTGAGGGGAAACTCCATCTCCAGAACCAGATCTTCGACACCATTGCAGAAGGGATTTACCTGATCCGGACTGAAGATGGCATAATTGTCGAGACCAATTCCAAATTTGACCGGATGTTCGGGTATGAAAAAGGCGAGCTTATCGGCAAACACGTCTCTGTGGTGAATGCGCCGCAGGAAACGAAGAGCCCGATGGATACTGCCGGGGAGATCATGAGCGTCCTCAACGCTCGGGGGGAGTGGCGGGGAGAATTCAGAACCATAAAAAAAGACGGGACAATATTCTGGTGTCTTGCTGTCGTGTCCACGTTTAACCATCCCGAATTCGGGAACGTCTGGATCGCAGCGCATACCGATATCACAGAACGCAGGAGAATGGAGGATGCGCTCCGGCAGGCAAACGAGAAGATTACCATGCTCTCTTCCATCACGCGCCACGATATCCGCAACCAGCTCATGGCATTGCGCGGCTACCTTGAACTCTCCCGGAACAAAATTTCGGACCCGGTTGTCCTTGAATACCTTGAAAAGGAGGATCGCGCTGCCGAAGCGATTGGCCGGCAGATCGAGTTTACGAAGTATTACGAAGATATCGGGGTCAATGCCCCGGAATGGCAGGATATCGCCCGGCTGGTCCGTGCGGCAGCAGCGCAGCTGGCCCTGCCGGATACGACAACGGTGATCATCGATATTCCCCCCCTGGTGGTATTTGCCGACAGGCTTATCGAGAAGGTATTCTACAATCTTTTAGAGAACACGCTCCGCCACGGGGGACCGGTCACGCGGATCCAGCTCTCCTTCCGGGAAACGGACCCGGGTGCCGAGATCGTGTACGAGGACAACGGGGTCGGGATCCCCTCCAAGGACAAAACCCGTCTCTTCCAGAAAGGGTTTGGTAAAAATACCGGTCTTGGCCTCTTCCTCTCGCGGGAGATCCTGGCGATCACCGGCATTACGATCCAAGAAGACGGGGATCCCGGGAAGGGTGTGCGGTTCGTGATCGCTGTTCCCAAAGACGGATACCGGCTCTCCGGAAAAACCTGAACCGCTGCCCGGGATCTTTTTGATTCCGTTTCCTTACTCCACTTCCCTGATCCGGCTCGCGTTGTCCGCGCCCATCTCAATCTGAAGCGTGTTTTCAAACTCGCCCTGCATCTCCGCGATGTGGGAGATGAGGAGGATCTGCGGGAAGCGGGACTCCTGCGTGCGGAGTGCAGTGAGGAGGTTGTTTCTCCGCTCCTCGTCCTGGCTCCCGAAGATCTCGTCGAAGATGAGGAAGGTTGACTCGTGCACCTGGTGGAGCTCGGCAAGGTAGCGGGAGAGGGCAATTCTCAATGCGACCGCAATGTCATCCTGCTCGCCGCCGCTGAAGCGCTCGATGGGGAAGTCGTTGTCCACGTCGCGGACGAGGAGGTTGAAGTCCTCGTCAAGGAGCACCTGCTCGTACCTGCCGCCCGTGATCTCGCTGATGATCCGGCTGACTTCTCCTTCGAGCCGGCTCCGGACTACCTGCATGAGGTAGACGACATACTCTGAAATGAGCGTGCGGGTGAGCTTAAGGAGTTCGATCTCGTCACTGAGATCTTTTACCTGCTCCTGTAACGTGGCGATCTGAGTCGCTGCACGTTTGTACTCCGCAATCTTCTGTTCGGTGAATTGAAGTTCTTTTTTGGCTCCTTCAATGGCAATTTCCTCGTTTTGCAGGGCTGCGTCGGTCTCTGCGACTGCTGCTTCGAGCTTTGCTGCTTCTGCCGGATCGAACACAGCGGCTTTGATCTCGTCTCTCAGTTTTTCGAGTTCTGCGGTGCGTCCCGCGATCTTGGCGGTGATACCGGCAAGCTGCTCCTTTGCCATCTGCCCCTGCCCGATCTTCTTCCCGAGTTCGATGAACCGGAGCTGCACCTTCTGCACTTCCGCACTCTCCCGCTCGCAGGCCAGGAATGCCTTCTCATCGTACCCGAGTTGTGCAAGGGATTCTGTGAGGGCTTTATGGACACCCTCTTTTGTCTTCTGCTTTGCAACGAGTCCTGAAAGCTCCTCTTCGTACACAGGTTTCTGCCGGAGTTTCTCCGTGATCGTCCGGAACGCATCGAGCGCCGGCTTCAGGGTTTCGATGCCGGCCTTCTCTTTTTGGAGACTCTCCTGCCGCGAGAGGTCGGCGACTGCCTTGCCCTCAAGCTCGTTCAGCTTTTTTGCAAACTCCGCCCCGATACTCCCGAAATGGTCCACCAGCTTCTGCCGGCAGAGCGGGCAGACCCCTTCAGCGCCGGCGTCCCGGATCGTCTTCTGGTCGGATGCGATCTTCTCCCGCTCTTCCTGGTAGTGTGCCAGCCGGGTGGTGAGGGTGCCGCTCTGCCGGTTAATCTCCGCGAGCCGGTAACTGACGGCTGTCTCGAGCCGGCTCTCCGCGATATCTCCTGCGCCGAGGCCGGCCCGGATCTGCGTTACGAGCCCGGCCTTCTTCTGCTCATCCGCATCGAGAGCTTTGATGAGAGTTCGCTGCTTCTCTGCCCTTACCGTGAGATCGGCGATCTCTTTTATGACAAAACCGAGCTCCGCACTGAGCCGGAGGTGTTCGCTCTTCTTCTCCCGCATCGCGTCGAGCCGCTGCTTCACTTCCCCAAATGACGCGGCGGTCTTCCCGATCCGTTGGAACTCGGCGTCCTCTTCGGCAAGCAGGGCGATCGAGGCTTCGAGTTTCTTTGCCTGTGCGGTATCCGCGTCCCGCTCTTTTTCGAGATTCTGCTGCTGCTGGAGGAGCCGGTTGTATGCGAGCTTCTTCTCGGCAAGGATCTTCTGTTGTTCATGGAGTCCTGCCCGCTCTTTCTTCTTACGATCCCTCACCTTCCCATGCTCCGCGATGGCTGCCTGGAACTTACCGACGGATTTAAGGAGGCCTGCCAGTTCTTCTTCGCTCTGCCGGCCGGCAAGGGCTTCGAGAGTTCCGGTCATCTTCTGGAGCCCGGCCGTCTTTTCTTCGGCCTGCTCCTTTAAGATCTTCTGGCTCTCGGTGTTCAGGTAATCGATCCCGAGCGCCCGGAGGAACCACTCCTTCCTTTTTCCGGGCGTGTTCTCCAGGAGCGTGAGGAGGTCCTTCTGGGCCGCGTAGATGGTGTTTTTAAAGTCCACCGGCCCCATGCCCAGCGTCCGCTTCACCTCGGTCTCGACCGGGCCCACCTCTTTTGCAACCAGCTTTTTGTTCCGGTAAAACTCTGCTTCGTGCGTAACGGTCTTTCCTTTTCTGAAGCTCCGGATGATCTTATACGTGTCCCCTCCGATACGGAAGTCAAGAACGACTTCGCACTTCTCCTTTGGCAACGCGAAGCTGGAGACAAGGTAGTCGCCGGAAATCCCGGTCGCCTTCACGCCGTACAGCGCGAAGAAGATGGCGGAGACCAGGCTCGACTTGCCCGTGCCGTTGTTCCCGAGGATACCCGTGATGCCGTCCCTGAACTCGATCTCCGCGTCCCGGAACCTTTTGAAGTTTTTGAGGATGAGACGGTCGAGGATCATGCAATCACACTGCGGGAGCGCTGTGAGGGATAACCGGTCCCGCTGGCGTTATTTCGATTTTTCATTGACGCTCTCTGGGGCTTTGCCCTCGCCGCGTGGGCAGCTCCCGGTTGCGATACCGACGGATTACCGGTACTTTTGCCGGATCTATCGCATTGTAACCACCCGACAATTCCGATCGCCCGTCCAGATAACCGTACCTGCCCCGCCGTGCCGCGGAGCGGCCCTGAGGCGGGGAGCCCCCGTATCTCCACCTTTTCAACCGGGTTCCGGGGTTGCCCGTAATATCCGGTGATCCTCCCAGTGACGGGATCCCCCTTGGCAATTGAGATCATTCCCCCAGCTCCCGGTGCTCGTCCATCACGGACTGCAGGACTTCCTTCCCGCGGGAAAGGGCGAATTCCTTCTGCTTTGCCGAGAGCTGCTTCTTCCCGATGAACCCCTCAAACTCCTGCAGGTAGTCGATCATCCGGATATCCTGCTGGAGCGGGACCGGCCGGTCCTCATCCTCCCTCTTCTCATGGATCTTCAGGTCGAGAAGATTCTCGCGGACGCCGGCAAGGTCCCTCATATCGATTCCCTTCCCGTGCTCCCGCGCAAGCCCGTCCAGCGTCACCTGGGCCATCGCGTACAGTGGCAGGTGCTTTGCCATAACGCGGCTGATGATCTCTTCCGTGATATCCCCGGGGTGCACGCCCGCACACCGGATCGTCCCGAGATCGGCCATCGGCGTCTTCGGCAGGTCCAGGTGCTGCACTTCGTGCCGGCCCGGGTCGGTGAGCAGGCCGCCTTTCTCATCCTTAATCTCGCCATACGTGAGGAACTCCGTGGAGCCGGAGTACCATGCATTGTCCGTGATCCGGCACTGGCGGTGGTAGTGGCCGAGCGCGATGTAATCGAAATTTTCACTCAGGATTGTGCCGTCCAACTCGTGTTCTGCAACCGTGGCGAGCCGTTTGTCATTTATCTGTGTTGCGAGGCCATGGGTTACGAGGACGTTGTTGTGCTTTCCGGAAAGCTCAATCTGGTCGTACGCTGTGCGGTAGTCTTCCACGCGGAGCATGTTCGGGATCAGGTGGAAGATCGTATCGCCGATCTCCACTTTTTCGTACCTGAAACGAAAGGCCGCAGTTATCTCTGAGGGATGGTAGGTCAGGACCTCGTACGGCGAGGACGTATACCGGGTCTTGGTCATGCTGTGGTTGCCCGCAATAATCACCAGCGGGATGCCTGCAGCGTGAAGCCTTTCGAGTGCTTCGAGAACGGTTGTGTAGGCTTTGGTTTTGGGTTTTACGGTGTCGAAGAGGTCGCCTGCGTGTACGAGGACGTCGGGTTTTTGTTGTATTATAACATCAATCGCTGACAGGAAATTTTCATAGATCTGTTTTTCCCTGAGGTTCATCCCGGACTCAGGATCGAGTCGTGAAAAAGCGGCCAGACCGAGATGCGTGTCAGCGATGTGGATGAGTTTCATCTGATAGTTGTTAATGGAATTTTATGGGATATAAGGGGGTAGGGGGTGGGGTGAAAATGAGGATGTATTTTTCTGGTACCAATACCCGGGAAATCACCTTCCCGGCACATCATAGCCGTCCGACATTATTTCCCGAAATATTCCGCAACTTTTTTCAGCTGCGACTGGATCGGGAGGCCCTGGGGACATTTCTCCTCGCATTCCCCGCANNTCCTTGCACATCGAGGCAAAGTGGGGTTGGTTATCGAAGAAACCTCCGCAGAGCATCATATAATGCTGCCGGGCCTGCTCTTTCGCATCGTACATATTCCCCTTGTTAAACTCCTCGAAGCACTCCGGGATGTTCACGCCATTCGGACAGGGCATGCAGTACCTGCAGTTGGTGCAGGGGATCATGACCCGCTTTTCCAGTTCTTTCCTGACCTTCCCGTACAGGGAAAGTTCTGCCTTCGAAAGCGAACCCGCCTGACCGGTCTCTGCGATAGCGACATTCTGCCGGACCTGCTCAAAATCCGACATGCCCGAGAGCACGACCGTCACTTCCGGGTGGTTCCAGACCCAGCGGAGCGCCCACCCGGCAGGGGTACGGGGGGTTTTAGCCTTCTGCCAGATCTCCCGCACTCCCGCGATATCCCGCCCCAGCAGGCCGCCCCGGATCGGTTCCATGACCACAACCCCAAGCCCTTTCTTCGCCGCGTAGCGCAGCCCCTCTGTCCCTGCCTGGTAGTGCTCGTCCATGAAATTGTACTGGATCTGGGTAAACGTCCAGTCGTATGCGTCCACGATCTTCTTGAAGAGCGCCACGTTATCGTGGAACGAGAACCCGGCATGGCGGATCCGGCCGTCGGCGAGTGCATCGGTAAGAAAGTCCGTGATGCCGAGACCCGAGAGGTTCTCCCAGAACCCCGTGTTGAGCCCGTGCACCAGGTAAAAATCAATATGATCGGTCTTCAGCCGCGCCAGCTGCTCATCGAGATATTTGTCCATGTCGCTGCGGGACGTGACCAGCCAGCTGGGGAGCTTGGTTGCCAGGTTCACCTTTTTCCGGTACCCGCCGGCAAGCGCCCGCCCGACAAAGGGCTCGCTCTCGCCGTTATGGTAGGGATACGCCGTATCCACATAATTCACGCCGTGATCGATGGCGTAGTGGAGCATCTTTGTTGCATGGTCCTCATCGATCTGCCCGTCCTCTTTTGTGGGGAGCCTCATGCACCCGAACCCAAGGATGGAGAGTTCCGGCGCGGCCCTGTTCATTTTCCGGTAGAGCATGTTNNGGCTCCGGGAACCGGGTCCGGGAAGATAACCAGGAGCTGCCGGAGGTGGAGGCGATGAGGTTGTCCGGGCGTGTGCAGGCCCCTTTTTTGCGGTATGAGAAGCGTGGGGGCACGGAGAAAATGAATACGCTGCCCGGGATGCGAACCCGGCCACGGATGAATCCTTGGCACGATACAAGTATTTTTATCGGAGTCTGTACAGAAGCAGTCTCATAACAGCCGTCACCACCAGATCCCGGAAGGACCGGCTTTTAGCGTGAGGATACGAGATGATAAAACCATACTTACCAGGAATCGTGGCACTGCTGTTCCTGCTGGCAGTCACCGCAGCATGCGTGCAGACGCCGGTTACCCCGGCGCCGGACTCCGGCAGTGACGTGATCCATTACAAGCTCTACGGGGGTTTTGTCCAACCGTCGTACGCTGTACAGGAGCTGGTCGTGACCAGGGACAAGGCGACCTTTACCATCATGTCGGCGGACGGGAACGTAACGGAGAAGTTCGAAAAGCCGCTCACCAGCGACCAGTTCACTGCGATCGTGAAGGTGTTTGCGGACAATAACTTTACCTCCTACGGCGACCGGTACGACGAGGGCCAGAACCATGTGACGGATGTCGGGTTTGCGGATATCACCCTCATCGAAGGAAACAGTTCCAAAACCGTGACCACGTACAATGTCAACGACTACATGCCCGCCGGCCTGATCCTGATACGGGAGAAACTCCAGGAGACGGTTGACTACACCCGCCTGCTGGACGAGAGCCAGGTCAAGCAGATCGCAGAGACCTGGATCCAGGGAGCGCCGACCTATGCATATGACGGGTACGGCCTGGCGTTCGTCAACTCCACCGGGCTTGCATCGTCCCCGCCCCAGGACACGCTCACGTACCGCTTCACCAGCAGCCATGCCGGGTATGGCAACCGCTCGGGCGCGGTGACGGCGCAGGCGATCACGGAACACACGATCCTGGTCACGACCGCTGACCGGAACGTGGAATCGGCAGTGATCGATGGACGGTGGGACGAGGTGGGACAGTTCCTGGTCGGCTCCGACATCTCCCTGTTGTACCAGCCCATGATGTGCGACAGGACGGTGTGGCAGACCTGGGAAGCGAACTCGGGCCGGGTGTACATCCGGGCGCCGACCGATGAAGAGATCATCACGAACTACTACAGTTACCAGTACTGCATCGACGTTAAGAATGTTACGAAGGTCAATTCCAGCCTGATAAGCTGCGATGCCTGCACCGTCTGCCCGCAGACCTACCACTT
>PMKW01000008.1 GCA_003157895.1 Methanoregula sp.
GCCGAGGTGGCGGGTGTTTTTCTCAAAGAATGCTTTGAACAGTTCCGGGTCCTTTGAGCCGACGATCTTCGCAAGGTCGGCAGCCGATGCCCGGCAGGCTTCCAGCACTTCCGGTACAGCGGGGTTCTGCTGGAGGATGTCGGCATAGAGGTCCGGGTCCTGCGAGAGGAGCCGGCCGACGAGTGAGAGCTCGATCTGGTACACGGGGCTCGTGAACTCCCGCGTTGCCCCGATGTCCATGCCGAGCCTGCGGATACTGTCGGCCATGCAGAGCGTGACATAGTGGGTGAGGCCCTGCACGACCGCCATCATCCGGTCGTGCTCTTCCGGCGTTGTCAGGGTGCACCGTGCGCCTTCGTTCCGGAAGACGGCAACGAGCCTGTCCAGCAGGTGCTCCTCCACCCGGACCGGGCAGACGATGATGGTCTGGCTCTTTAACGAACCGGCCGTGGGCCCGAACATCGGGTGGAGCCCGACAACGTTTGCCTTCGATTTCAGCATGGCTTCTACGGGTTTTACCTTGAGCGACGTGAAGTCGCAGAGGAGCTGGTTCCGTGCAAGGAGCGGGGCGATCTCCCCGATGACATTGACCGTATCGCGGATGGGGACCGAGACGATGACGAGGTCGCACTGCTTTGCAAGGTCTGCACTGGTGAGATTCGTGTGCCTCCCGCTGACCAGTACTTCGTACCCGGCCCGCTCAAATACCGGGACAAACAGCTGCCCCATCTTCCCGGTACCGCCAATGATGCCTGCCTTCATGATCACTTCTCGCGGATGGTCTCTTTGACTGCCATCCCGAAATGCCTGCCGCCTTCGAGCACGCAGCCCAGGACGGTGTCGCCGTTTTTCAGGTTCACGACCGAGACGGCCTTCCCGTCCTCGCCCACGAGCCGGATCGTCTCGGCGTTCTGGAGGATCAGGCTGACCCGGTCTTTCCCGGATTCTGCTTCCACGAGCAGGAGCGGGCGCCGTTCGATCTTGGTCCGGCCGATCACCGCCGTATGTGCGGCGCCCTTCGCATCGCTCACGAGTACCTGGCCGCCGATGGCCAGGTCCGATAAGTATGCGGTCTTCCCGTCCGGCATGAGGATGTAGGCATGGACTGCCCCGGCATTGACCCGGAACGGGCGGGGCGCAACGTACGGGTTCTCCAGCGTTTCGGCATGCACGAGGAGCATGGCCGACGAGGTGTTGCCCATCAGCATGCCTTCACCATCGCTGAGCATGGAGCAGGTGTCCACGCAGACCCGGTCGCCCATCCCGACCGGGTGGATCTTCGTCACCCTGAACGGGACGAGGCCGACGTTACCCGTGGGGGACTTCATCAGCGCGGCAACGGACTTTACCATGGCCGGGCTGTCGGTTTTCAGGAGAATGCCGTGCGTGCCCTTCTCCAGCACGTGGAGCGCCATCTGCGCATCCTTCTCGTCCTTTACGGTTGCGATGATTTTGTCGGACTGGGCAACGAGGTTCTCGAGCGGGATGACCGTCCAGTCGCTCGTGGCAACGATGACGAGCGTGTGCTTTCCCTTTTCAGCTGCCGCATTCTCGCTCGCCTTGTCCGTGATCGTGCATTCCACCACGTCCTTTCCGGGCCTGATATCGCCGTCCGGGGCAACGGTCGTGATCCTGCCGAGCCTGCGGACGTCCTCTGCCCGGTCAACGACCAGCGCGTCCGCACCGCTCTCTATCGCCGTTGTCGCGATTGCCTTGTTCCACGGGCGCACGTCGACCCAGAACTGTTTCATCTCTTCTTCCCCAGCGCCTTCTCCGGGTCGACCTCGTCATGGACAACGGCGCAGAGGGCTTTGACGAATGCCGTGGTGTCCTCGCGCTGGAACGAGTTCCTCCCCACGCAGACCCCGGCCCCGCCGACTTTCACGGCATCGCGGATGATCTGCAGGGACTCGAGGTCGCCGGTTTTTTCCCCGCCGGCAATGAAGACCGGCACCGAGCAGGCCTTCACGATCTTCCCGAATGCCTCCGGGCTGCCCGGGTAATTGGTCTTGATCATGTCCGCGCCCAGCTCTTCGGCAACCCTCACCGCGTGCCCGACAGACTGGGCCGAGAAGGAATCGATCCCCTTGCCCCGCGGGTAGCTCATGATGAGGAGCGGCATGCCCCAGCGGTTGCAGTCCCGGGCAACGTTTGCGCCGATCTCCAGCATCTTGGACTCGCTGGGCGAGCCGAGGTTGATGTGGATCGAGACCGCGTCGGCGCCGAGCGCTACCGCTTCTTCCACCGTGCAGACCTGCACCTTGTCGTTCGGGTCCGGGTTGAGCGAGGTCGACCCTGAGAGGTGGATGAACAGGCCGATGTCGCGGCCGTGCTTCCTATGGCCGCGCTTGACCAGGCCCTTGTGGAGNNTTTGCGCCCCCGTTGCTCACGTCCGAGATGACCTTCGTCATGTCCAGCAGTCCGTCAATCTGTCCCATCGAGAACCCGTGGTCCATCGGCACGATGACCGAGCGGTTCGTGTTCCGGTTGATGATCCTCTCAATCCTGATCTCCTTTCCTATCATGGTTACACCTTCAGCAGTTCGAGCGCTTCATCAACGCTCTTGTTCTCATGCACGATACAGGCCGCCGCCCGGACGAACTGCGCCGGGTGCTTGTGCTGGAAGGCGTTGCGGCCGATCGAGATGCCGCTCGCGCCCCCGGCCATCGCGCCTTCAATCAATTCTAACGTTGTGCGGTCATCGGTCTTTGAACCTCCGGCCACCACGACCGGTACCGGGCAGCCCCGGGTGACCTCGCGGAAGCTCTCCGGGTCGCCGGTATACACGGTCTT